>DQVB01000031.1 GCA_015661985.1 Planctomycetota bacterium
CACACTTCCAACGAGCACCTCCGACGAGCAACGCTCCTATTGCGATCCGTCGGAGGAACCACTGCGGTCGTCTCCAGCCATTCCGGCGCCGCCGTCTGATCAACCCAGACTGCCGATGCGGTGTTGAGCCAATGGCCCTTGAAGCCGGCAGCCCGCATGCTCCGGTCAATCCTCGGCGCCCAGCTCCGAAAAGGCCCCGTTACCATGCAACACCGACGAGCTCGAATCATCGCCTCCCCAGCCCACCGGCTGAGCCGGAAACATTCCCGCCTGTGGTGGCTCTCGGCGAAACGGCGAATCACCGGAGGACGTCACGCTTGTTTTACGGCTCGTAGCGAAGCGCTACCGGGAATCCAAATCGAAGTCGAATCGGTTGTCTCCAGGCTGAACTTCTGCCGTCAACGTCGATTGGGCACCGTATTTAGCGGGAATAGGCACGCGGCCCGGATCGCCGTCGGGCCAGGTCAGGCTGACCACATTGACACCCACCTTGGCACCCTTGACGCCATGGACGTAGGTCAGAACGTAGTTACCCTGAGCATCCGTCTTCGCCACGGCCGGACGTCCCTCTTCCGGCTGGAAGATAACGATCACCCCGGCGAGCGGTTTCCCGTCGAGTGTGACAGTACCCTGAACAAACCCCAGTTCAGGCCGGTTACCTCGGCTGCAGCCAGTGAGGCCCAGCACCGACGCGGACAGGAAAAGAACCAACGCCAGTTTCGGGAGAACGGCCATGCAAAATTCGTTTTTGCCTCGCATGAGAAATAATGGCTGGAAGGAGTCGCTAACGCTTGTCACACTCAGAATTGGCCGATCGGCTCCCCATCGTTCCTCGCACACAGACGCTCCAGTGTGCTGTCGATCCATGCGCCGAACGGATGGGTGCCGGGAGTGGTCCTGGGATTGTGATCGATGTTCTCGCTGACGAAGCGGACTGATCCGTCGCAGAATGCAAACTGAGCCCCGCCTGCATGCGAGCTATGGAACGCGCGGTTTTGATGCGCGCGGTTGATCACAGTCTGGTTGATCCCCCAATAGGGAATGCCCAGCACACCAAGCTGGGCACGCTTGCGACTGTAGTAGCCGCTCACCTCGGCACTGAACCCCAATGCGTTTGCCGCACCGACGTCCAAGTCATAGACTCGAAAAGACCGTTCTCCGAGCACGAACGTATTGCTCGTGCCGTCGGTAATATCGCGAAAGCCAATCGCCGAATTCTGAAAGAGGACTCCTGTCGCTGGTCCATACCGTCCCGGATCGACCGACGGGGTCGTGCTGTTGCCGCTGCACATCACACCGACGTAGTTCGACTTGGCGATCGGAATCCTGTCCGACCCATCGCTCGTGACAAATTTCGAGTAGTTTTCGCCTGTCCCACTGGTGCCCGCGAAGCTGTTCAGGCCTGGACCGGTATCTGAAGGGCACACAAAAGCCTGCAAGCGAGTTTGAAGTGCGGCCAAGCCGGTGGCGGTCAGCAGATTGGCGTGCAGCGGCCGGCGCCCGACCTGCAGCTGGCTTTGCAGCGTCTCTTGCTCGACGTACGGCAAGGTCAAAGCGCCCCAGCCCCAATTGGACCGCTCCAGTACCGTATGATCTCCCGGGAAATCCGTGATGAACCCGGAAGGGAACGTCTTGTGTGTATCCGCGTAGTTATGGAACGCCAAAGCGAGCTGTTTCAGGTTGTTCGAGCACTGGGCACGGCGGGCTGCCTCCCGGGCCGACTGCACTGCCGGTAAGAGCAGTGCGATCAGGATGCCAATGATCGCGATGACCACAAGCAGCTCAATGAGTGTGAAAGCCTTGAAGCTCCGCGCAGCGATAACACGGTTCTTGGGGGGCATGGCCGGTTCTCCACGTCAGTTGACCCGATGGATTCGCCATTTTGCCGCTTACGGTCAAGTTGCAGACAACCCATATCTTCGACGACCCTGTAATTATAACGTCTCATCCCGATCCCGCGTCAAGCGCCTGCCCAGATTTCTGAGGCGTTTGCGCTGTGCGAAAATACTGGGCGGATCGGGGAGTCTATGATGCTGCGCGCCAATTAGAGGAGAGACAGGTCTCATTTCACGCCTCGTGAGCGGAACATGCGTGCCTATCGAGACTTACAGAAATTGCACCCGTCTCGTTCGATTGCCCGCGGGGGAACTACCGGACGGAAATGGCGAGCGGGACGACGGAGACGGGCACCAGCTTCAGGCTCAGGCACACCCGCATCACCCGTCAGAGCGGTACCCGCTCACGGGTAGGGGCGGACCCCCCAACATAAGGGAGCATGCATCCCGACACTGTGTTGAGGCTAATCAAGCCGATGTGGCCTTTCAAGCCGCTTGGGCCACAAATCTGGAAACCTTCCGAGCCATCGTACCGCCGCCGATCGCACAAGGAAAACCATTGCCGGACGAACGCGACTGGCCCTCCTGCACCCGCAGTGACAGTACAGCCCAGCTAAGAAGCGCGCTTCGGGCCAGCGAGCTCTGCGTCGTGCCGCCCCGGAAGGGATCTTGGTCTGCCCTGGAGGCCAGCGGCTCCCCGGGCACAGCTTGCCTGAGGCAGGGGGCAGGGAGCAGGGGGCAGGGAGCAGGGAGCAGGGGGCAGGGAGCAGGGGG
>DQVB01000171.1 GCA_015661985.1 Planctomycetota bacterium
CACGTGCAGCACCTCTTGGGCGAAGGTGTTGTGTTGGTACTATTGAGTCTGCCCCAGCGGCAGCGTGCGTGTCAAGCGCCGGCCGTGTTCGTCGTGCGTGAAAGTGGTCTCCCGCCCCTTCGGGTCCCGGATCAGCGCCAGGTTGCCGTCCTGGTCGTGCTCGTAATAGCCAACAAGTCATAACTTCCGGACCTTTCGACCCGGCGCGACCCCGGCGCTGTGGCCCACCCGTCGCTGTGGCCGGTCTCCGGACCGTGCCACCCAGCGCGACCCCGGCGCTGTGGCCGGTCTCCCGACCGTGCCACCGAGCGCGACCGAAGGTCTCCACTTTCTTTCTGGGATAAGCTCGTAGCCCCATCCCGGAGACGCGCACCGTTCGGCGTAAACGCTGGACCCCGTGCGGCGCGCACGCCTACGGCTCGCGGCTAAACGACTCCCAGCTGCGGCGCAGCGTCGCGCCTGCGCTTGAGGAGGACATGGAGAAACTGGACCGGCGCTTTGAGGCGGGCGAATACCACCGCCGCCGGCACCGCCGAGCCCGCGACTCACACCGCCGGCGGCGCCTTGCAAAAATGTCGCAATCGGTCCGGCCAAGTTGCGCTGTAGTGCTAAGGGGGCCTGAAGTGGGGGCCGATTCGGCCGGGTGTCCGGAGGTCCCGCGGCCGCTGGAAAGGGCCGCTCCGTGGCGCTACAATACCGTAAAGTCGCCGGAGGGGAGGGCCATGGCCGATCAGGAGCGGGAAAGCACGGTAGCCCGACAGGCGGGCCGAGCCGGTGGCGACCTGGAAGCAGCCACACGACAGATCGGCGCCGAACTGCTGGCGCACTTGCGCCGCCAGCGACCCGGTCTACTGGCACGACGCTTCTGGTCCGATCGGCTGATGCGCTGGGCCATGCAGGATCCGGGTTTCAAGGTCCAGTTGTTTCGCTTTGTCGACGTCTTCCCCATGCTGGAAGGCGGCGACGAGATCCACGAGTACCTGGTGGAGTACCTCAGCCAGCGGGGCGTGCAGTTGCCCTGGGGTATGGGGTTGGGGCTGAAGGCCGGCGGGTTAGCCAAAGGTGCTTTGGCCCGCACGGTAGCGAGGCAGATCGAAGGTTTAGCCCGGCAGTTCATTGCGGGCGAGGACGCCTCTGCGGCCTTGCCCCAGCTTCACCAGCTGTGGCAGGAAGGGGTCGCCTTCACCGTCGATCTTCTGGGCGAAGCGTGTCTGAGTGACGCCGAGGCAGAACAGTACCGGGACCGCTACCTGGAATTGATCCGCACGCTCGCCCATGCCGTGCGCCGTTGGGAACGCAATCCGCGGCTGGAAAGCGACCACCTGGGGGCGGTGCCGCGAGCCAACGTGTCGATCAAGATCAGTTCGCTGGCCGCGCGGGTCGACCCGATCGACTTGGACCGCTGTATCCAGCAGCTGGTCGATGCCCTGCGGCCCCTGCTCGTGGAAGCCGCCCGCGCCGGCGTGCTGGTCAACTTCGACATGGAACAGTATGCCTTGAAAGATCTGACGCTGGCGCTGTTCGAGCGTTGTTGTGAGGAAGTGGAGTTCCCCGCCGGCTTGGCCCTGCAGGCCTACCTCCGCGGCGCAGAGGAGGACGCACATCGCATCATCCGTTGGGCGCAGGGGACGGGACGCCAAGTGACTGTGCGGCTGATCAAGGGGGCGTACTGGGACCACGAGGTGATCCAGGCACGCCAGAAAGGATGGCCCGTACCGGTGTGGACGGGCAAGGCGGCCACGGACGCCTGTTTCGAAAGGATGGCCGAGCTATTGGTGGGAGCCGTGCCGCGCCGCTCCGACGCCGGCGGCGTGAAACTGGCCGTCGGCTCCCACAACCTCCGCTCCATCGCCCGGGTGTTGGCCCTCGTGGACCGGCAAGGGCTGCCGGAATCGGCCATCGAGGTGCAAATGTTGTTCGGCATGGCCGACGCCCTGAAGGCGGCCGTATTGGCCCGGGGGCTGCGCCTGCGCGAGTACGTACCGGTGGGACAGTTGATCCCGGGCATGGCCTACCTGGTGCGACGTCTGTTGGAGAACACATCCAACCAATCGTGGCTGCGCGCCGGGTTGGCCGAAGGGGCGTCGGACGAAGCCCTCCTGGCTTCGCCCCACGACGCCGCTGGACACCAGCCCCCGGAGGGCGCGGGAAGGGAGCACGAGGGCTTGGCTCCGGTGTTCGACCGTTTGGACGGCGGCCGGCCGTTTATGAACGAACCGCCCCGGGACTTCTCGCGAGCCGACCAGCGCGATCGTTTCCGGCAAACGATCGCAACAGTCCGCTTGCCGCCGCGGGCCGACGAAGTGACGCCGCGCAAGGCGGAGGAGGTGGTCGAGCGAGCGGCCTCGGCGGCGGCAGCGTGGCGCGACCGGGACCCCCTGGACCGTGCCCGCCTGATCGTTGAAGCGGCCCGGCGCATGCAAGCGTGCCGGGATGAACTGGCCGGACTCGTGATCCGGGAAGCTGGCAAGACGTGGCGTGAAGCCGACGCCGACGTCTGTGAAGCCATTGACTTTTGCCACTTCTACGCTCGGCACGCGGTCCGCCTACTCCAGCCCCAGACGCTGGGCCACTTCGTGGGCGAATCGAACCAGCTGGTGTACGAGCCGCGGGGTGTGGCGGTGATCATCAGCCCCTGGAACTTCCCGCTGGCCATCTGCGCAGGCATGACCACCGCGGCCCTGGTGACCGGCAACGTGGCGGTGGTCAAACCGGCCGGCCCCACCGTGGGGATCGCCCAGCGCATGTGCCGGATCCTCTGGGAAGCGGGCGTGTCGGAGGATGTCGTGCGGCTGGTGGTCGGCCCCGGCCGTTCGGTCGGCGCCGCTTTGGTACGTGACCCACGTGTGGCCCTGGTCGCCTTCACCGGTTCCAAGGAGGTGGGATTGGAGATCATCGAAGCGGCCAGCCGATCCGCGCAGAAAGCGGGACTGGTCAAGAAGGTCGTTTGCGAAATGGGCGGCAAGAACGCCATCATTGTTGACGAATCGGCAGACCTGGACCAGGCCGTGCCGGGCGTGCGCGATTCGGCCTTCGGCTATAGCGGCCAGAAGTGTTCGGCCTGCAGCCGGGTTATCGTCCTGGACCGGGTGTTCGACGTCTTCCTGCGGCGGTTGATCGAGGCCACCCGGAGCCTGGCCATCGGCGACCCCATGGACCCGGGCACCGACGTGGGGCCGGTGATCCATGAGGCGGCGGCCGAAAAGATCTGGCATTACATTCGGATCGGCAAAGAGGAAGGCCGCCTCGAGCTGGCTTGCCCAGTGCCCCCGGGGATCGAGGCCCGCGTGGGCAAGCCCTTCGTCGGGCCCCACATCTTCTCGGGCATCCAACCCCTTCACCGGCTGGCCAACGAGGAGATCTTCGGACCCGTGCTTTCCGTGATGCGCGCCGAGGATTTCCGGCAGGCGCTCGACTGGGCCAACGCTTCGTCCTTCAAACTGACCGGCGGGATCTATAGCCGGAAGCCGTCCCACCTGGAGCAAGCCCGGCGGCACTTCCGCGTTGGCAATCTGTACCTGAACCGAGGCATCACGGGGGCGCTGGTGGGCCGCCAGCCCTTCGGGGGCTTGGGGCTGTCGGGAACCGGAACCAAGGCCGGCGGCGCTGACTATTTGCTCCATTTCGTGGCGCCCCGCACGATCACCGAGAACACCACGCGCCACGGGTTCGCCCCCGGCCTGGAAAGCTGAACGCGACCGACACGCCGCCCTTTTCCCACCGCCCTTTCACACGGGGTACCAGAGACGATTTGGTTGGGGGCCATTGAGCTGGCGACGGTGGGGCGTTGCCAGCGCAGAGCCGTGGCGTCTGGGTGGATGGCCACCGGCCCCGCATGTCTTCCCCCCCCGCGACGGCGCACCGATCAGGGGCATGAGCAACCGCTCTGTGCCCGCGTTCGTGGGGGTGACTGACAGGTGTACCGCAGCGTTGCAAACGGCCAGCGCAGCACGGACATTCCTGTGCATCACAAGTGCGACAAAACGCGCAACGAACAGGAGATCGTAGAGGTCACAAGATGTCGGTTTTGCCGCACGAGCCGCGGTCGCCGGTCCACCCGGTGACTGACGGGCAAGAATGGCCGCCCTACGTTTCCCTTCTGCAACGTTGGGGACTCTTTCCCTTTTGGGACAGGCCGAAGGGACTGGATCGATGGCGGAGATCCTCAACGCACTCTGCTACAACGCGCCTGCCGGCAGGAGCAGCTCGGCGGGGTGGCGGGCCAGGAACGGCGGGATGTCGTAGAGTTCGATGACACAGCGCAGGCTGTTGAGGCGAAGGCTCCAAATCTGGCCGTCTTTGCCGGCCGGAACGGAGACGGACGTCTGTTCGGCCGGCAGCACGGTGTGGGCGGCCATGGCCGATCGGTCGCCGTATTCGGCCACGTCGCGCTCGACGATCACCGAAATCTGATCGCCGGCCAACAGTGTGTCTTTGAGCACGGTCGTGCCGTCGGCCGCGCGCAGTTCGATCGTGGTGGTCGGGTCGCCGCCGCTGACGATGCCGATCACGAAATGCTTTGTGCCGCGCGGCACGTAGACGTAGAGCGGCTGGTTCGGACGCGGCAGCCACAGGCGGAGCGGCACGTGCTTCGGCCGGCGCCGGTCGGACCGGCCGGCCCAGACCGACAAGGGCCGGTCGCCGAAATCGACCTGGGCCGCTCGCCAGTAACCGGTGCCGGGCTCAAAGGCGTAGACGCCATCCTCAGGCAGCGTGACTTCGACGCTCGCCGGCTGCTCTTTCGGCGCCTCGATATCGCCTTCGTTCACCACCTCGTTCGAGCCGGCCCGGCGGAGCGTCCAGTGTCCTTTGATGGTGTGGCCACGTCCAAACGGGGTGTAGCGCACAGCGAGGCGTTCGCCGCGCCGGCCGGCGAAATAGTGCACACCCGACTCGACGAACAACGGCGATCGCGGCACATCGCCCCAAGCTTTGACCGCCGCCGGGTCGCGCTCGGCCACGCGCACCAGCTCGCCCGTAAACCGCCGGCCTTCGATCTCCACCGCACGCAGCTCCGCAAGGTTCTGGAGATCACCTCGAAAGTCCTTTGCCACCTCGTCGGCCGTCGGCACATCGGTCCGCTCGTCGCGCCACCGCTCGGCGGTCTGCCAGTCGAAGTCGTCGATCTTCTTGAGCGACGCAAACCGGCGATCGAACCAACTGCTCCGCAGCATCGGGAAGGCGTGGATCAAGCCGGTATCCATGATGCGCCGCGAGTAGACGATCACCTGTCGTGCGCGATCGATCACCTCGTCGGCGGGCCGAGCCAGCTTGCCCCACTGGTTGCGGCGTGCAGCGCGGTCGTAGTCGGTCCAGAGTCGCAGCCAGTGCAAGTACATGGCGACGCGGTCGAGCCGGGCGTGCACCTCAGGCGACGGCTCGGCATCGTAAGCGGTGCGAAGATCAAGGAGTGCCAACTTGAGGTTCCGGCGCGAGAACCGTTCGCCACGGCCCCAGCGCATCAACAGCCGGCGCATCGACTCGGCGCCACGGCCGAACGCATGCGTGCAGAAATCGTCGATCAGTTGTTCGGGCTTCAGCGTCGGGTCCCACATCAGTTGTGCGGCCAGCCAGTAGCCGAGCCCGTTGGGGCCCCAGTTGCACGATGATTCCGCATCGTAGGTGCTCAAGCCGAGCTTGTGGTAGTGGCGGATCGAGCGGCCGAGTTCGAGCGGCCGGCCGGCCTTCGCCGCGCCGGGCAAGTCCCAATCCCATGGGTAGACACTGAAATAGTCGTAGACGCCGACACATGCCCCCAGCCGCCGAAACGCCTCCACCTGCTCATCAAACGACAGCTTCGTGTAACGGAATCCGGTCGTGACCTGCACGTAGACCCCCGGCTGGATCTTGAACCGCGGCGGGTCGGCGTGGTAGGCGTACGCATAGAGTCCAACCCACTTGTCTGGGAATGCAGCCCGCACCGCCTCGGCCACACGGTTGGCCAGGAAGAACACACGATCGCTCACCGACCCGAGCCTTTGGCACTGCGTACATTCACAGTACCCGCCACCGTCGTTCGGCTCGATCGAGGCCATGCTGCGGTCCGGCTCGCGCCGGAACAGATCGACCACCTTCTCGATCACCTGCTGCTCGACGTCGGGGTTGCTCGTGCAAAGCTGCGTCGGCTGCCGTTTGCCGTCGACCAAGGCGAACCAATCGGGGTGCTCTTTGAAGAGCCGCCGCGGTATGTAGCGTTCATAGGCATGGCCGCAGTCGACTCGGAAGTGGCCGAGCTGGCGGTTGTGACGCAGCCAGGCGTGGTAGTCGTCGGCCAGCTTCTTGGTCCGTGCGCCCCAGCCGTACCAGATGCGGCGATAGGCAAACGCAGGGCGCTCTCGCACGTGCAGCGACACGCTCAAGGTCGGCCGCTGCGGCACGACCGTCCAAACCGGATCGGGAAAGTACCACCGGCAGCCCACTTCGTGCAGCAACCGGAACACGGCATGCTGCACCGCCAGCTCGTTGTTACCCACCAGCCATAGGCGCTGCCGTCGGCTGGCAACGACGAATCCTTCCGGACCGAGCTCCGCCAGCCGTTTGCGTGCGGCAAGTTGCGGCAACTCATCCGCGACGGCCAGCACAATCGCCGGCCGGTTGAGCTGCTTCGCGTCCGCGCGCTGGACCGGCACATCGGCATCGGTTACGCGCCTCAGCCAATCGGCCAGCTCGCCTGCCAGTGTGAGCCGCTCGTCGCCTGCACGGTCAGGCACGGCAATGACGCACTCGGCACGGCCCGATCGGCTGATCGCAAACGGCTCCTGAGCACACGCCCCAGGCCCAGTCGCGATCCAGCAAAGCAATGACCAGATGACTACCAATGCGAGTCTTCCTCCGAACATGGTTTCCAACTCCGTAAGCGGGGTGCCAGATAGAACGGATCCGTCTGCTATGCTCGATTCCTCTACCCCCATTCCGCTGCCCTTTCCCGGTGAGTCAGTTATAAACGCAACCAGCGCCCTTTTGAAGTGCGGCGATCCTCTGCTGCCTTGGGGTCAACAATCGCTGTGACCGCCGAGCAGCCAGCGATTGAGTTTGGCCGCGGAACGCCGACGACAAGTCGAGGATCGTTCGGCGATCCAAGCCCGCCGGGGATCGTGCGCGCAGGTCGAAGTTCACCCGCACGTCGCGGAATGTGTTGTCATCCACGGCCGGGAGGGGATGCGTATTGAGGCAGCAGGCCGGAGAAGTAGATCGGGCCGTCACAGAAGGGAACTCTGCCCGGCCCTTTGCCGCCGAGCAGTTCGTACATCGGCGGCTTGAGCACCTTGCCGGCCAGGTCCCCCCCTGCCATTCCCACGCGCATCGCCGCCTCTTATACCCGATCTGCCCTCGTAACCCGACACGCCGCAGCAAGCGGAGATCCAACACCGGGACAAGGCAAGCAGTTCGCTCGGCCCGGGGCGCTGCCTTCGAGCGAGGAAAAACGGAGCTTCGCTCAAGGGGCGCGCCCAAGCACGAGCTTGGGTACGAGAGCGAGCCGGAGCTTCGGCATGAGGACAAAGTTTTTCAGAAAGTGTGGTATCCACCAGTTCGAGTGGGTTCTGGCAGGGTCAAAGGCGTGCCTGTTGACCTGGAGGAGTTTTGCAGCTAACGTGGATCCAGGCCGCCACTCACAAGCAAAAAAATGCGCGGCGAGGCGCGTACATGCGCAAGCAGCAAGACCCCAGGGAGGCTGCGCCTCGGACCAACTGTCGCATGTGAGGCGGTGTACGGCAACCTGTACAAAACTTGACTCAAATGCAACAACTTTGCCCCTATGAGTAACCGAAAGTGCCCCAAAGCGCCCCGTGAACGCTTGCCAATCGCGGAGGGCGGCGGTTGCACTGGCCCGTACCGGTTTTCGCGACGCAGTGAGCGGGGCGCGGTTTGGCCGAGGGAGGAGCGGAAATGAACTTGAGGGGCAAACGGATGAGGCGTGGTGCCGGGCGTCTGCTGGGCCTCTGTTGCGCCCTGGTGTGTGTGTCGACGGCTCCGCGCGCCGCCGACGGACGAGCCGAAGCGGCCAGTGCGTACCGAGACGCAGGCCGCACGCTGCAGTTCACTGAGAGGCCGAAGGTGCTCAAGGACGGCGAGCGATGGGTGATGACGTTCGCTGTGGAGGATCGGTGTGACGTGACGGTGGCGATCGTGGGTCGGGATGGCCGCGTGGTGTGCCATTTGGCTTCGGGGGTTTTGGGCCCCAATGCGCCGGCCCCGTTTCAGCCGGGTTCGCTTTCCCAGAGGCTCGTCTGGGACGGGACGGATGACCGCGGCAGGCCGGCGATGGGGGGCCCGTTTGCCGTGCGGGTGTCGCTCGGCCTGACGCCGCGCTTGGACGGCTTTATCGGCTACAATCCGCAGGTGATCGACTCGATCCGGGCCATGACCGTCGACAGCCGCGGTCAGCTCTATGTGTTCAACGTGGTGCCGAACGTTCACGGCGGCGACGGCACGACGGTGTGCCAGGTTTTCGGCAGGACGGGGCGGTACGTGCGCACCATCATGCCCTATCCGGCGAACCTGACGGAGCAAGCGCTGCGAGGTCTGCGCCGTGTGCAGTTGCCCGGCGGCAGCCGCGTTCCCTTCATTTACCAGGGTGAGACGCGGAGCCTGTATCCCGGGGTGGGTGAGATCCCGCGCCAGCGGCCGGTGGTCACGCGGGACGGGCGACTGGCCTTCGTGGGCATCCAGGAGTACGGGCGGTATGCTCAGCCGGGCGTGAACCGTTTGGTGGTGATCCACACCGACGGGAGCGTGCCGGAGGGCGGCATCCTCGGGCCGAAGCTGGCTGACCGCGCGGCCAGCGCCGCCAGCCTGGCGCTGAGCCCGGACCAACAGTGGATCTATGCCACGGGCCTCTACGACGGCTACCGCGGCACGTACTGGGAGAAGTGCAAGTGGCACCACGTGGTGTATCGCTTCGGCTGGGAGGACGCCGAGGCGACACCGTTCTTGGGAACGCCCTACGAAGCGGGAAGCGACACCAAGCACTTCAACGATCCCCGCAGCGTGGCGACGGATACGGCGGGCCGGCTCTATGTGGCCGATCGCGGCAACGACCGCATCGCGGTGTTCAGTGCCGAGGGCGAGCCGCTGGGCCAGATCGATGTGGCCAAGCCATCCTGGGTGGAAGTTCACCCGCGTACGGGAGCCGTCTACGTATTGGCCGGCGCGCCGCTGAACCAGCTGATCAAGTTTTCCCCGTTCCCGGGGGCTCGCACCGCAGCCCGTTTGGAGCTGCCCAACCGGATTGACCGCGGCCGGCGGCACTTGTGGCCCGTGATGGCGTTGGATGCGTCGGAGGATCCGCCGGTAGTTTGGGTCGGGGCGCCTTCCCATTACTGCGAATTCGGATTGCTGCGGATCGAGGACCGTGGCCACGTGTTCGGCCATCCCGTGGATGTGACGCGATGGGGCGAAGGGCCGGGCGTGGGCATGGTCACGGACATGAGTCTGGACCGGCAGGGGCAACGGCTGTACGTGCGCAAGCGGGGGTTCTTCGACGCCCGCACCGGGAAGCTGCTCGACATCCCGCCCCCGCAGCTGTCCGGCTCTGGACCGATCGCCTGTTTCGGGGCTGACGGAAATTTCTACGTTTATGAAGGCTATCCGGATGCCATGGTGCGGCGATATGATGCCCAGATGAAGCCGCTGCCTTTCGGCCAAGCGCCCCACATTGCCCATCTCGGCTCGCCGCGCGTCCATGGGCGCGGCATGGCCGTGGACGAAGAGGGCAACCTGTACGTGCTGTACCAGAAGCCGGAGGCCAAGCAGCGGCCTGGCGACGCCCGAGACGCCAATGCGCTGAACGTCTACGGCGCAGACGGGCAACTGAAGCAGGAACACCTGGTGGATGCCCAGATCCGCCAGATCCATTCGGTACGCGTGGATCGCCAGGGGAACGTCTACCTGGCCGCAGGCCTCAGACCCGGGCCGCACGCGGGCGACCCGGCCCAGCCGCCGGGCGATAACGCGTGGCTGCCCATGGGCTTGGAGAAACAGCTGGCCGACCTGAAGCCGTACAAGTACCGCATCTCGCCGCTCGAGATGAACTGGTACGCGATGATGTACGGCAGCATCATCAAGTTCCCGCCCACCGGGGGACTGATCCGGGAAGATGCCTCGGGGATCGAGGCCCGTTACGGCTTCGGGAACTTTGTCCGGGTGCAAGGAGCCTTGTGGATCCGGGGCGGAGTGAGCAACGTGCCGTCGTGGCGCACCAAGGGGACGCCGGATGTTTGCCTTTGCGTGCCTGTGCGTTTCGACGTCGACCGGTTCGGCCGCGTGTTCTATCCCGACGTCTGCGGCTTCCGCATCGGCGTGCTGGACACGGCGGGCAACCTGATGCTGCATTTCGGCTCGTACGGCAACCAGGATTCCGCGGGTCATCGGAGCCCCATACCGGAGCCCGGGATCGCTTTCGCCTGGCCTCAGATCGTGGCCGCGGACAGCTCGACCGTCTACGTGGCCGACCAGCTGAACCGGCGCATCGTGCGCGTGCGGCTGGCCTATGCCGTCGAAGTCACCTGCCCGGTCAGATGATGCTGGGCCGGCCGGGTGTGCGTGACGGACAGTCACAGAACCAGTGACCACGGGCCTTGTGACGGGCCTGGCGGACCACACAGGCCCGCACTACACCGGCAGCTCGACTTGGGGGACCCGTCGCCACATCGAGGCCTTGGAGCCGAATGCGCTGTGAGGGTTGGCCGAGCGGGGCGCGGGAGGAGGAGATGCGGCTAATGCTTGCTGTCCACAAAGCAGGTGCGCCTCTTCGCCCGGAAGAAGACAATAGGCCGGGCCCCGGCGGGCTGGACACCAACACGGGTCCGCCTTTTACGCCCACGGGCAATCCGAAAACCCAAGCCTCCCTTCCAGCGGCACTCTCGGTTTTGCGGATGGCCTTCTGGAGGGTTTTCATTTTGAGGGAGATGGCTGCACATTCACTTTGTTTGCAAGCATTATGCCTCAAAGCAGTCCCCGCCAAAAGGTCGATTGTCTCGGGCCGCGGGGGCTGCGACTCCGCCCCCAACCGCGGGCCGCCAGAAAGCCTTCGAGCGGCCCCCTGTCGGGGATGGTGGCCAGCAGTTCCCTGATGGTGACCGGGGAGGGATGATCCTCCAGCTCGTCCCTGGCGAACAACGGTTCTTGGATCGGTACACGCATGGGGGACGTCCGTGGGATGTGCTTCGGGGCGCTATACACCGCAAGGAATCCCCGCAACACCGAGGGGTGGGCGAAAAAGCCCAAGAAATCGCTTCCATCCCGAAAAAACCGGCAAAAACGAGCCTTTTTTGGAGATTGTAGCAACAAAATAGGGGGTTTCACCACCACGTCACGTGGCGAAGCCTTCAGCCGCAGAGTGCGCAGAGTCCGCTGAGACCATTGAAGAGACGCTCCGTGAACAGCTGTCTGTTCTCCGGGGCCTCTGGGGGCAGGAACTGCGCGAAAAAGGCCACTTTGTTGGTTGCGATCGGCTCTACCCCCTATAATGGTGGTACACGCTCCCTTTTTGTGGGCAAACCGTTTTTCCGCCTCACGAGAACTCCCGCCACGACAACCACTTACTAAGGGGCCGTGACAGAACAAGGTGACCAACAAAAAGCCCGGCATTTCGGAAATGCCGGGCTTTTGCGCCCGCAATGAACAAGTTATTTATTTCGTCACGGGGCCTGACAGCGCATTCGGCTCTGTAAAGGGACGGCCACCTATACTTTAGAAAGTCCGGCTGGTACAAAAAAATTTGTATTCGTCTGATCCTGCGCTGGCGCCAGGAGTCCGGTTGCCGGGGCGATAATGATGAAGCCTCAGCCGCAGGCTTTGTGTGTCGCTCACCGACGTCATTTGGCCAAGAGGTTGGTCACCAAGGGAACGCATCGGATCGGTGCAAGGTGGAACAGTGAGACGCGGATATGGCCAGGGCCAAAGAGCTGCTTGACTCCTCGTCCGGCTCTCATGAGCGGCGCGATGCAAAAGGCTCGCACGGCGCCCCGCGCCGGCGGCTGGCCGGCTGCCTGGTTTTCTTGATGCTGATGGCAATAGTCACGGCGTTCGCTTGGAAGCCGGTGGGCGTTCGTTGGCGGCAATTCCGTGCCCGGGAGCTGCTCGGCCGACGCGACGAGGCGGCCGCCTTGCAGCATTTGCGGGCCGCCTTGCGGTATGATCCGGACAACGAGGAGACGCTTCTTCTTTTGGCCCGCACCCACCGCCGGATGGGCAACCTGGAAAGGGTCGGTCGGCTTTTGACCCGCGCCGAGGATCTGGGCGGCGATCGTGGGCGGATCGAGCGGGAGCGGCGTTTGGTTTTGGCCCAGTGCGGCGAGTTGCGGGAGGTGGAGGGCCACCTGGCCGACATGTTGATCCATGCCGGGGAGGACGGGCCGGATATCTGTGAGGCGTTTGTGCAGGGCTATTTTGCCAACCTGCGTATCAACGAGGCGCTCCAACTGCTGGAGGTGTGGCAGGAGTCTTACCCGCATGACCCGCAGCCGCTCTTCATGCGGGCCTATCTGTTTCAAGGAATGAACCATCCGGCTGAGGCGATCGAGCTTTACCGGAAAGGGCTCGGCATGGCCCCGCACAAAACGACCATGCGCCGGCGTCTGGCGACCGTCCTTTTGGAAGCGGGGCGACTGGATGATGCCGAAGCGGAGCTGTTGTTGTGCGCGCGGCGCATGCCGGAGGACGCCGAGACGTGGTACCTGCTTGCTCGCTGTATCCACGCCCGAGGCGATGTGGAGGAAGCAAGGCGTCGACTGGACAAGTCGCTGCAACTGGACCCGGACCATCTGGACGCCCGGCGTTTGAAAGGCCAATTGGACCTGGAGCGGGGGAAGTTGGACGAGGCGCTTGCCGAACTGGAGCAAGTCGTGCAGCGGCGCCCCTATGACATTCTGGCCCGCGAGGCGTTGGGCAGGGCGCTACGCGCCATGGGGCGACCGGAAGAGGCCAAGGCGCACTTTGATTTCGTCACACAGGCCGAAGAGAGTATCGCCCGGATGAACCGATTGCTCCGCGAGTCACTGCGCAAGCCGCACGAGGCGGAAGTGCGGTACCAGATCGGCACGATCCTGTTTCGATACGGTCCGCCGGACGACGCGGCCAAGTGGATGCGAGCAGCCCTGCAGCTGGATCCGGAGCACGTCGGTGCCCACCGCGCCTTGGCCGCCTATTTCCGACAGCGGGACGAAGCGGCCAAAGCGGCGTTCCATTTGCAACAGGCGCTGTTGCATGAGCCACCACCATGAGCCGGAA
>DQVB01000759.1 GCA_015661985.1 Planctomycetota bacterium
GGCCACCCGGTGAGATTAAGTCTGCGAAAGCTCCGCCGGCTGTTCATAAGAAGCTCTTTTGGTATGATACGATTCTTATCGGCATCTGTCAACACGCGTGACCATCCCAACCCCGCTCGGCTCGACGCCTGGACAACAACGGCCAAAGCCGCCGGTGGACGGCATAAACTATTGATAGGCAGTGTGTTACGATCCATTCCGCCCGGCTCGGCGCCGTTGCGGGCCAGGACCCAGGCCGGGGCCGCTGGATTGAAATCTGATTGGCTTAACATAAACCAAGCTTATTTTAGTGCCTGACACCACCTATCGTGTCTCTCCGTCGTTCCCAAGGTCCCCTTGACAGCCCACTTTGAGCGAAGCTCTGCTTCCCGTCCCCGCGCTCTGCGTCGGCCCGGGGCCAAGGACCCCCTCAGCTGGTCCAGGTAACGAATCCTCAGGGCGGAGTTTCCACCTCGGGCTGCGAAGCGGAGCTTCCCTCGAGGGGTGCGCCCGAGGTGGGGCTTGGGCACGAGGAAGAATCAGCAGGAAAACAGGAGAAGGTGGCTCAGGATCCGAAATCCGAAACGACCCCGAACCACCAAGGCCCGAATGCTGCAAACCTCTGGTCCCAGCTCGCTGGCCGGGGCCAGGACGCGGCCGACGGGCCCACGTCCGTGACTTTGCAGCTGCGCATTTGTGATCTGCTCCGCCTTTCGATACTCGGATTTCAGGCTTGAGGCCCCGTTCACTGGGGTTGTGGGGCCTGGTGCATTTGGGCCTTTTTCCGGGTGGCAGCCGCCGGAAGCGCTCCGTTCGCCGTCCCGCCTCTAGGCGGCACTACCATGGGAGCAGCAGCTTGGCTGCCAGACTGTTATCCCCTTTTGAACCATGCCGGTTGTGACTGAAACCTGCGTTGGGCCCGAGGACCCGCTACGGGGATAGCAACTCTTCGATGGCCCGGGCCACCGCGGCGCGGCGGGCGAGGATCGGCTCGGGGTCCGTGGTGAAGGTGGTCATGTCCTTGGTGATCGATTCAGGCACTTCCAGGAGCCGCTGGTAGCGGTTCAGCTGGCCGGCTGACAGTCGCGAACGCTTCTCGTGGATCAGCTCCCGCAGCAGCCACAGGTATTCGAAGTCTTCGATCCCTTCGCGGAGCATCTCCCAGCGGATGCTGGAGACGGGCGGCTTGAGCACAGGCTCCGGCCCGGAGGCCCCGGGTACGGCTGCAGCCAAGGGGGGGTAGATGAACCGCCCGTCGCCGTTACCCCAGAATCGCTTGACTCCCCGGGGTGTGGAGTATCCGCTTCTGTAGCCCATCGGGTCTTCATAAGGGTTTTGCGGCTCGTCAGGGTAAGCCGCCGACGAGGTCCAGTAGGTGGCCTGCCACACGAGTATGCCGTCGATCTTGCGTTGCCAGGTTTGCCACAGCCACACGCGCAGTTCCGTGGCCGGATGGTCGATGAACAGGGTGCAGTAGGGGGCCTTCGGGGCTGTGCACACGTACCACCAGAAGCGTTCACCCTCAGCGCGGCGCTTTTCCGCTGCTCGGTGATCATACCTCGGGGTGATGGGACACCAGATATCGACGGGCCCGGCCAGGGCGTCGACGGGCTCTTCGGTGAGCATGGTGCGCAGGCCCGGGGCGTATCTCTTGAGCCGCTCGAAGCCTTTGCGCACGAACTCGTAATCCTTCGGCGCCGGCTCGTCGAACCAGTAGACGTAGATGAGATCCAACCAGCCTTTTTGGCGAAAATGCTCTTCCAGCTGTTTCACATAGCTGGAGAACATGGCCTGGTACTCGGGCGTCTCTGCGGTGAATTGGCCGATTCTCGGTTCACGGCGGGCGTGGAACGTGCCGCCCCCCATGCCCTGGATGGGCAAACGGTAGCCGGTGAAATGGAATTCTTCCACCACACGGCTGAATTCGGCGTCAAAGGCCGAGAAGTCGACCTCGGCGCGTGGCGGGTCGGCTTCGGGCAGGAAGCGGACATGGATCGGATCCAGGGGCACGGGGTTGTACGGGCTGATGCGATGCTCGGAGAAGCACTGGAAGTACATATCCAGCACCTTTCGCTTATCGGCCTCCGTTTTCAGCCCGTGATACCGGAACACGTTCGAGGCGGAAAAGCCGAAGGCCGTTTCGATGTGGTTCCGCTCCGGCAGCGCGAAATCCCACACATGCAGCTCCAAGGGCACGGCGGCCGAAAAGCCCTCGGCCTGGAGCTTCAGCTGGCCGCGGTAGTCTCCCGCCGGCGCGTCGCGGGGGACGTAGACCAGGACCCACAGCGGCTGGTTCTGCCCGGCCGGCACGTCCAGCGGCTGATCCAGCGGCGGCAGGGCGTCTGGCCACCAGTCGCGAACGCCTGTCTTGTCCGTCGGGTTTTCGACGAAGTGGTAATAGACCCGCAGCACGCGCACGTGGTCCGACTCGATCACCGCTTCCTCCGGGCCTTTCAGATCCGTAGCCGAAGCGGTCAGCTGTTTGAGCGGCCGGCTCGGGCGCAGGACAACCTGGACGGCTTCGTGGTCGTTTCGAGCAGCGGCCAGACGAGCCGCCGGGCCCGCCTTGTCGGGCACGTCCCGTCCGCGGGGAATCTTGTGGACCGCATCGCACCACCAGACGGCCACGTCGGCCGAGGCCCCTTGGATGCATTCCCCGTAGTCAGTGCGGTAGAAGTCCGGCGCTCGAGCTGGTTCGGAAGCGCTGGCCCACGGGGCCCACCCCGCGGCCCCGAGGGCGACCATCAACCCGGCGGCCAACCGTGCAGCTCGATTGTGCTGTTTCATGCTCTCGTCTCCTGGTTCGTTACCTCCGAAAACCTCCGGCCTGAGGCGAGACGATTCGCCGCCTGCCTGCTGGCCGGCTGCTGACTCACGTGAACCCTCATCTCGCCCCGGCGTGTGGCGGTCTGGCGGTCTGAGCACCCACGCCCAAGCGCAGAGCCGGCAAGACCGTTTCGGCCGCTTGCTCGTTGAGATTGAAGATCGTAAAGCCTGCGGCTCCCAGCGAACGGGCAAGATGGATTTGTCCAACCACGCGGTCCGGCGTGAGTCGCCAGGCCCCGACGCCGGGATAGACCGGGATGCGGCCGTCGACCAAGCGGAGTTGATTTTCCACCAGGCTGATGAAGTAGGGGTCGTCCTGCGTATAGTCCATGGGGCAGACGAAATCCAGGTAGCCCGCCTTGATCCATGCGACCCAATCCTGACCGACCGAGTCGCGGCAGGCCGGATAGGCACCGAACACGGCCGCCGAGATGCGAATGTCGGGTCGGATCTTTTTGGCCTCGCGGCTGACCGCAGCCACCAGACGCGTGATGTTATCGCACCGCCACTGGCGATAGGCTTCGCGCAGCGGCCCCGAGTAGCAGTCCTCGGGCCAGTGGACGACCCGCCGGCCGGTGCTCTGTTCGAACCGCCCACGGCAGCCGTCGCAGTAGCAGCACTGGGGGCCAGGATAGCGGATGTAGTCGAAATGGATTCCGTCGACGTCGTAGCGACGGACCACCTCCAGCATGCTGTCTCGTTCCAGCTCGAAGTTCTTCGGGTGCGAGGGGCAGAGCCAGTTGTGTGGTTCGCCCTCCACGGTCACTTGTGTGCGCCCTTCCTCACGCAGCTTCTCGACGAACTCGGCCGGCGCGCCGGACAGGTTGTGGTTGACTTTCCAGACATGGACTTCCAGGCCGAACTCGTGGCACGCAGCCACGCACTGGGCGATCTGATCCCCATACTCGCGGAAGGTGCGGCTGCGAGGCAGCAGATCGCTTGGGTAATGGGCGCGCCCCGCCCAAAGCATATTGGGCAGGACCATATTGAAACCGGCTTCGGCCAATGCGCGGGCTGTGCGCTCCCAGTCACCCGGGTAGGCACCAGTGCCTGAATGGTTCCAAATCGCACGCCCTTCCACCGCCGGGCTTGGCTGGGCCCGCAAGTAGGCTTCCGTCAGCCAGCGGCGGGCCTCGGCCAACCGGGCGATGCCGCGCGGATAGCCAGCC
>DQVB01000728.1 GCA_015661985.1 Planctomycetota bacterium
ATTACCGCCCCATCCGCTCCGTCTGGCTCGGACGGCTCGAAGATGCCGGCACCGGCCGCCGGGCGCTCGTGCTGGCCATCGAAGGGCTGGCCGCCGTGGGAGAGTCGGAAGCGGGTTCCCTGCTGTTGGAACTGGCCCGCTCCCCCGACCGGCCCGCTGACATCCGCCTGGCCGCAGCCAGGGCCCTGGGCCGTCTCCAGACCGAGGGATTGGAAGCGGCCGCCGAGAAGCTGGCCACGGGCCGCATGTCCGCTTCGCTCACCGATCGGCTGGCGGCCGCCTCGCTGTTGTCCGGCCACTCCGGCCCCCGGGCCGTGACGCTGCTAAGACGACTGGCCGTCGATCCGGAACCGGCCGTGGCCGCCATCGCCCTGGAAAGGCTCTTGGAAACCGACCCCGACGAGGTGATCGGGCTGTTCGAGAAGGTCAAGGACAGCCCCGACGCCAAAGTGCGCATGTTGGCGGCCCGCGGTTTGGCCGCCCGGCCCGCTGGGGAACAAATCCGGCGGCTCGCCCCGATGCTGGATGACCGTCACCCCGACGTGCGCCGCTTCGTGCGCCGGAGTCTGCGGCGGGCGGCGGATGAGAGCGAGTTGCGGGCGGAGGTCATCGCCCAGGGCATGACGGTGCTGGCCTCGGATAGCTGGCGCGGGCTCCAGCAGGCCGCCATCCTGCTGGTGGGGTTGGACCACAAACAGGCCGCCCCGCGGCTGGTCGAACTGCTCGACTTCCCGCGATCCGAAGTGTTCATCGCCGCTGCCTGGGGGCTCGGTCGGCTGGCCGTCCCGGAAACGCTGGTAGCCATCTTCCAGAAGGCAGAGCGGCACACCCGAATCGCCCTGAAGCGAGGGGACTGCGATTTGGACCGCAGCCAACAGCTGGCCCATATGGTCGAGGCCTTGGGCAAACAGCAATATGCACCCAGCGATGAACTGCTCCGCCTTTTCATCCCGAAAGACAGCCCCTTTGATGCCGAACTCCGCGCCGCAGCGGTCTGGGGCCTGGGGCACCTTCATGCAGGTCGACCGGACGCCGAGTTGGAAAAACTCCTGATGGATCGATTGATGGATGAGGAAACGTTCATGAAACCTGGCGAAGCCCTCGGCGTGCGGATGATGTCCGCTGTGAGCTTGGCCCGCATGGGCTGCAAGACCAGTCTCGATGCCCTCAAACGGTACGCCGAGAATCACGGCGTTGAAGATCCCCTCGGGTTTGTCTGCGCCTGGGGAATCCAGCAACTCACAGGCCAGCCCATGCCGGAGCCCAAACGGCACATCGTCAACCGCGGAGGCTGGTTCCTCATGCCGCTCCAAGATTGACGCGACTCCGGACCGCATACTTCAACGAACGGCCTCTGCGCTTCTGCCTGGTGCGACGCGCGAGGCTGCCCGGCGGGCATTAAGCCAACTGCAATCGCAAACAGCAGCAAGCCAATCTGGCCGTGGCTCCCGTTCATCACAGGACTCCTCTCAGCGCAGCCTGCCGCGGTGAAAGGCCCGCGCATGGCCCTGCCCTTATGCCGCCTTGGCGTTGTCCGCCCAAGGAGGTTCCAATGGGCTGCGATCGGGGTAATGCGCACCGCTCGTAGCCGGATTCGCCTGCCTGCCGCGGCTGCGGCGCAGGTAGGCCTCGCACGCAGACAGGCCGAGCTTTGGCCGAGTGCAATCAGGCCAAACGCTGGCGCGTTCGGCTACGGACCGATCTCTGGCGGACCAACCTACGGTCGGTGCCCGGGCTACCTGCTCGCTGCTTTTACACGCGGCGGGAAGCCCGAAAGCCTGTAGATGGCGCGCATCAGAGCGACCGCACCCTTCAAATGCGCACCGTGCGGCGCTGGATGACCGATTGGGTTTGTTTGTGGGCCAGCACCAAGGCGTCACGGGCCAGCTGGCCGTCGAGGAGGGACGATGGCGTCTGGGTGCGGACCGAACGGACGACTTCTTTGATCTCCTCGGCGAACGCGTCGATCTCATCGCCGGCGGCCAACTTGGGATGACGCACGCGGCCGTCGTCCGTGAGCACGGTGACCGGCTGGCCCATCCACGAATCGAACACCAGCGTGGCCCGCTCCAGGTGGATCTCGTAGCCGTTGGTAAACGGCCGGCCCTGCTGGTCGATTACCCCGCTGGTGGCCGTGACCACCAAGGACGGATCATCGTAGAGGAACTGGGTGTTGCAGAACCCGAGCACTTCGCCCCGCACGCGGCCCACGCTGTGGACCGCCCTGGGCATGCCGCAGATGAGCCGGATGAAATGGGCGTCGTGGATGTGCAGATCGACCATGGGGCCGCCGCACCCGTCCGGGTCGTAGAAATCCTTCAGCCACTGCGGGTCGGAGATGATGCGCACGAAATTGCCGCCCAACAACCGGCCGTATTTCTCCGTCTGGATCGTTTTGAGGGCGAATCGATAGGCCGCGAAGAAGGGAAGCACTTGGCCGATCATCAATAGCCGCCCTGCCTGCTGGGCCGCCTTGACCATGCGGTCGGCGTGGGACGTTTTCAAGGCGATCGGCTTTTCGCAAAACACATGCTTACCCGCTTTGAGGGCGGCAATGCTCACTTGGGCGTGTTGCCAGGGAGGCAGACAGACGTCCACGAGGTCCACTTTGGGATCAGCCAACAGGTCGTCCAATTCGCTGTACTTGGAGATGCCCGTCAAGTCCATGATCTGGCCCCGCGGGCCGAAGTTGCCCTTGATGGACCGCCAGTCGCCGGCCAGCCGTTCGGGGATCTTTTCGCAGATCGCCTGGACCTTCGCGCCGCGTACGCGCTGGTAGGCCAGATAGTGGATCATTCCCATGAAGCCGATGCCGGCTATACCCACTCGGATCATCGCAATTCCTCCTCAAGCCAGAAACACCTTTGGATTGCTGTGGGGCCGTTGGCCGCAGCGTCCCGGGCATCTGCCCAGGATGGCTTTCGGCCGTAGCGCTCAGGCCTCCAGCAGTTTGAGGAACCTCCCGTATGCCTCGTCCCACGCGGCCGTGTTGCGCGGCTCGAACTCCTCCATGGGGAAACTGGCTCGGATCACCTCGCGCGCCTCGGCAATACTCCCCACGTCGCCGGCCGCCACAGCCTGCATCATCACGTTGCCCGTGGCCGTGGCCTCCACCGGCCCGGCGACCACCCGGCGTCCGCAAGCGTCCGCGGCGGCCTGGCACAACAGCCGGTTCCGCGTCCCTCCACCCACGATATGGATCGTCTCGATGCGGCCGCCGACCAGCTGTTCACACATGCCTAACACGTGGCGGAACTTCATGGCGATGCTCTCCAGCCCGCAGCGGAGCACCGCCCCTTCGTCCCCGGGAACCGGTTGGCCCGTCCTTCGCGTAAAATCACGGATCGCCGCCGGCATGTCCTGGGGGGCCAGAAACTCGTGGGCGTCCGGATCGATGAAACTGGCCAGAGAGGGCGCGGCCGCCGTCAGCCGGTTCAGGTCTTCCCAATCCCAATCGCGTCCGCTCAAATTCCACACCCGGCGGCACTCCTGCACGATCCACAGCCCCGTGATGTTCTTCAGGAGCCGGTAGGTGTCCCCCACACCTCCTTCGTTGGTGAAGTTCAAATCCATTACTTGTTGGTTCACCACCGGATCGGGGCTCTCCACGCCCATCAGCGCCCAGGTGCCCAAGCTGATATAACACCAGTCGGGACGCTCGCCCGGACGGCTGGCCGCCGGCACCGCCATCACCGCACTGGCCGTGTCGTGCGTGCCCGGCAGAATCACCCGGGCGGCCGAAAGCCCCGTCTCCTCGGCCAACCCGCCGCGCAAAGGCCCCAAGTCCGTCCCGGGAGGAACGATCCGCCCCAAGATGTCCGTGGGCAGCTCGAAGCGGTCCAACAGTTCCGTGGCCCAATCCCCTTGGAGCGGATGGAAGAACTGGGTGGTCGTCGCATCCGTAAACTCGTTGCACTTCTGGCCTGTCATCATCCAGTGGAACAGGTCGGGCATCATCAGAAATGTTTCGGCCATCTCCAGCAAAGGCGAATGGGCCAACTTCATGGCCAGCAGCTGATAGAGCGTGTTGAACTGCATGAACTGCAGCCCGGTGTGTTCGAAAACCTCACGCCGGGGGACCATCGAAAAGGCCCGATCCATCATCCCGTCGGTGCGGCGATCCCGATAATGCACCGGGTTGCCCAACAGCACGTCGTCCCGACCCAGGAGCCCGAAATCCACACCCCAGGTGTCCACGCCCACGCTGGTCACTCGACCGCCGTCGCGGCCACCAGCTGCGCGCATCCCGGCCTTCACCTCCGACCATTGGGCCAACAAATCCCAGTACAGGGTCCCGGCCACCTCGACCGGCCCGTTCTCGAAGCGATAAACCTCCTCCAAGGCCAGTCGACTGCCGTCGAAACGCCCGACCACGTGCCGGCCACTGGATGCCCCCATGTCCACCGCCAGATAGATCTTCTCGGCCATCTGCCAGCTCCAGAAGCGGTTTTCGAAGTGTCCACCAACTCAGCGGCCCCCACCACGGGGCAAATCGTCCTGGCTCAGGCCCCCCACGTCAAGTACCCGGGGCGGCTGCCCCCTGCCTGTCTTCCAAGAACTGCCCGTCTCGGAGGGGGTGTCGCCCCGCCGAATCGCAATAGCCGAGCCTGTTGAGCCAACTCCGCACGGGATCCCCTGTCCCAAAACACGCACGGCGCTTTCTTTACTCTCTTGCCAGTCCGCCCCGCCGCCGCTGGGACGCAGGAAATGATGGAGCCAGATCGAATTGCCTTAGTTTAGCAACTTATGTATGATTGGAGGCGAGCAGTCATTGGAAACGGCCCAGACGGCGGTTCTCCGCGGTCGTCCCTGTTGCGGTCCGCGGGATCGAATAGCCGGCCCTTCGGTCGCATCAGGAAAGGGAGACGGTCAAGCAGCAACCATGAAAGGTGCCCTGCCATGAAGATTTCAGCCAAAACGGAGTATGCTTGTGTGGCCATGTTGGAGCTGGCAGCCCGCTACGGATCGGGCGAGCCGGTTCGTATCCGTACGATCGCCGAACGGCACGACGTGCCACCGCGGTTCCTGGTGCAAATCCTTCTCCAACTGAAGGGCGCAGGGCTGGTGGCCAGCACCCGCGGCGCGGCTGGCGGCTATCATCTGCTTCGGCCGCCGGAGAGGATCTCCCTGGGCGAAGTGATGGATGTGATCGAAGGCTCGCCCGACGGTCAGGAGCGGATCACGTCCAGCGCCTCGCCCAACTCGCCCGCTGTGAAGGCCTTGTTGAAGACGTGGCAGGCGGTCTTTGACAAAGAGCGCGAAATGCTCAGGGGAATCAGCTTCGCTCATCTCTTGGAGCGGGCGCGCGAGGAGGACGAACAGATGTACTATATCTGAGTTTGTACGTCTGTAACCGTTCACCGGCCAGTTGGCGAGTAGCCATTCACGGCCCGGAGGGACAATCCGTCTGGCCCCACCGGCCTTGTGCCGGTGGAGGCAGGGTTTGGCAACGAGCAGGGCTTGCACCCAGTACCACGCCCCCATCGACCCAGCGTCGGTGGAGCGAAGGTTTGACCACATTCCCCGGCGGACTTCCACGAGCGTCTGAGTTTGTAAGCCTCCTTGCCACCGGCACAAGGCCGGTGGGGAGCGGATGGTCGTTTAGCCCGCATTGTTCATGACCTCGTAGGCTGGAACGAGCAAACACAGCCTCTGCCGGGACTTCGGTCGCTCGGCCAACGAGCAAACTGAAGGAACGAGTTGACCGAAGCTTTGTGGTGCAGGCGTTTCGGCTGGTGGGAATTGCAGGCGGGACGCCCGCACCACAACAGCCGAACCGGTCACGTTATGGTGACGTGGCTCCATAGTGATCATCCACGATGCTGGCCCCCAAGAAATACCCTGCCCGAAACCGGATTCCCCGGC
>DQVB01000697.1 GCA_015661985.1 Planctomycetota bacterium
CTCCGCGGAGGCGGGAAACGGGAGCCCGCGGCCTGGCCTTCCGCGAGCCAACCAGCAACACTCCACGCGCCGGCCTTCGGCCCCGAGCGACGGCCGCGTCCCGAACCCATACCGACCCCGTGTGCATGATCGATCGCTTCTTCAACGCCCTTCGGAGCCTGATTGAACGCCCCCTGGTCGTGTGGTTGGCCCTGCTCTCTTTGCTCGCCTTCTCCTGGGACCGCTGGCTTGCCGATTTGCCCGACCCGTTCGTGGCCAGCAAACCCTACGGGGCCTGTCTATTCGCCATCACGATGCTGGCCATCGGATCTCTTCTGCCCAGAGACGAAGTGGTCCAGTTGGCCAGGAGGTGGCGTGCGATCGTAAGCGGGACGGCCATCCAGTACACGTCGATGCCCCTGCTGGCTTACGCCTTCGGCCGCCTGTTCGGGCTTCATGGCCCTTGGATGGTGGGCATGATCATGGTCGGCTGCGTACCAGGAGCCATGGCTTCCAATGTGCTCACCTTGGCCGCTCGCGGCAACGTCAGCTACTCACTCAGTCTGACCACCTCGGCCACGCTGCTGTCGCCCGTGTTCGTCCCCGCGGTCCTGGGGATTGCCCTTGCCGGAACGGCGGAATACCCGTTGGGAGAGATTGCCATCAAGGTTGCTCTTACCAGCGCGAACTTGCTGTGGATGGTGGTCCTGCCCGTGATCGCCGGGTATTGCCTGTCCCGACTCTGGTGGGTTTGGGAGGCAGCTGCCAAACATCTCGGCGCGATCATCGCGAACCTGACGATCCTCTGGATCATTGCCACGGTCGTGGCCACCAATCGCACACAACTGGCTGTACTGGACCCGGGCCCAGTGCTGGCCTTGCTGGCGGTCAACCTGTCCGGCTATTCCGTCGGGGCTGTGGGAGGCCACGCCCTAGGCTTGCCCAGCCCGATGCGGCGGGCCTTGACGTTGGAAATCGGCATGCAAAACGCCGGGTTGGGTACGATACTGGTCGGGATCATCAGCCCCGACCCGGCCGCAGCCATCGCCCCGGCCATTTATACCTTTGGCTGCATGCTCACGGGCACTGTGTTGGCTCGAGCGTGGGCGGAATGGGACCGGCGACACGCCATCTGCTACCGGGGACGCACCAGCGGGCGAAATCGACCAGCCACCCGGGAAGGCTGAAAAGCCCGCCGGGCCGAAATCCGGTTGCCCGTTTCGGAAGTTCGCACGAGCAGACGGCGAAAGCCAGCGCAGAAAGTGGAGCGGCCCGGGAAGGGCCTGGCCAGTCAGGCGAGGGGCGTCTTGTTCAGGCTTCCCGGCCGATCGCACACGTATCGGGGCACGGCGTACCCAGGCAGCTGGCTGCGGATCGAACCGATCAGCCTCTCGCCCACGCACCCCGGTACCTCGAAGTGGGCCGCTCCGGCCACGCGGTCGAGCTGGTGCAGGTAGTAGGGCTGGACCCGCAGATCCACCAGCCGCTCACACAGCTGAGCCAGCACGGGGGCCGAGTCGTTCACGCGGCGCAGCAGTACCGATTGGCTCAGAACCGGTACGCCGGCGTCGACCAGCCGCCCCAGGGCCCGGGCCACCGCCTCGTCCACCTCGGCCGGATGGTTCACGTGTACCACCACCACCGGCGTCAATCTGGTCCCCCTCAGCCAGGCCAACAATTCGTCCGTCACCCGGTCGGGAATGACCACGGGCAAACGAGTGTGAACGCGAATCCTCCGAAGATGGGGAATTGACGCCAAATGGCTCGCCAACTGAGAAAGCGAATCATCCGAAAGAGTGAGCGGATCCCCCCCGCTGAGGACAACCTCCCGGATCGACTTTTCCCCGGCGATCCGCCGACAAAGGATCGCCCAGCGGTCTGTAGTTGCAGCGGACAGCCGTTGCCGAGAGTGTCGCCGGAAACAGTAACGGCAATGGACGCCGCAAAGGGCGGTTGGTACCATGAGGACACGGTGCGGGTACTTCCACACCAGCCCCGGCGCCCAGGCGGCAACGCCGTCTCCGGTCGGGTCGGAACGGAATCCGTCGACGCGGGCCAGCTCCCGGGGGTCGGGTAGGATTTGCGCCAGGAGCGGGTCGCGGGGGTTGGCCGGCCTGATCCGGGCCAAGAAGGGCCGGGGTACCAGCATGGGAAACGCTCGGGCAGCTTTGCGCGCTTGCCGGGCCAGGCGCGGCGGGAGGTCGAGCAGCCGACACAGCTCGGTCGGGTCGGTCACCGCTTCGCGCAGCGCCACCTGCCAACGCGGTGGGGCGCTGAGCGGCAAACGTCGTTCGGGTTGAGCATAACTGCGGAGCATAACACGAGGCATCGTATCAGAACCGTTTCCGGGCAAGAAGGACAGGACAAAGGACGGTGGCTACGTACAACACCAGCGAGTTTCGCAAGGGGCTCAAAGTCCAATTGGACGGTGACCCCTACCTGATGATCGAATGCAACTTCGTCAAGCCGGGCAAGGGCCAGGCGCTGTACAAGTGCAAGCTACGGAACCTGATCCGTAACACGGTCATCGATCGGACCTACAAGAGCGGCGATACCATCGAAGCGGCTGACATCGAGGAGATCGAGGCCCAGTACCTGTATCGTCAAGCCGATACCTTTGTGTTCATGCACAACGAGACCTTTGAGCAGTATGAGTTGTCCAAGGACCA
>DQVB01000424.1 GCA_015661985.1 Planctomycetota bacterium
CCGCCGCACGCAGCCCAGCGATCCTGGTGGGCAGCCGCATCTGCGAGGCCGACGCCGTCGGGCCGCTGGTGGCCGTGGCCGAACGGCTGGGGGCGCCCGTGATCCACGAAGCGGCCACCTCGCACGGCCGTTCGAGCTTCCCCTCCGATCATCCGTTGGCGGCCGGCATGCTCCCCTTCTGGTCCCCCGACGTGCGCCGCCGTTTGCAGGAGTTCGATGTCTTGCTGGTGGCCGGCATGAAGCTCTTGCAGCAATACATCTACCACGAACCAGCCCGCGCCGTGCCGGAAAGCTGTCGCATCGTGCACCTGGACGACGACCCGTGGGAAGTGGGCAAGAACTATCCGGTTGAAGTGGGCGTAGTGGGACATCCGCGCGTGGCGCTGGCCGAGTTGGCCGCGGAGCTGGACGCCCGGATGACGGACGACCAGCGCCGGGCGGCCCGCCGTCGTAGCCAGGCTCGGCAATCCGATCTGGCTGGCCAGCGACAAGCGCTGCGGCGACAGGGCGAAGCGGAAATGGGCCTCCGGCCCATCACCCCCCGTGGCCTGATGGAGCTGTTGGCTCGGGTTCTTCCCCACGACGTCGCCGTGGTGGAAGAATCGCCCACCACGACCGACTGCTACTTCGAGCGGGTTGGAGCCCTGCGGAACACAACGGGCTACTTCGCCCAGCGGGGATGGGCGCTGGGATGGGGCCTGAATTGCGCCATCGGCGTCCAGTTGGCCTGGCCCGAGCGGCCCGTTCTGGCCATCCTCGGCGACGGCTCCACCCTGTACGGCCTCCAGGGACTATGGACGGCGGCCCACTACCGCCTGCCGGTCACCTTCCTGGTGACGAACAACACGCAATACAAGATCCTCAAAGATTGCGCCCGCGTCCTGGGCCTGCCCAACGCCATGGCCCACCAGTACCTGGGCCTTGATCTGGTCGACCCGCCGGTGGACTACGTTCGACTGGCCGAAGCCATGGGCGTCAAGGCCTGTCGCCTAGGCGAGCCGGATGCGGTGAGCGATGCGGTCCGCCAGTCGCTTGAGGGGGACGAACCGCGACTGATCGAAGTCCCCATCCAGGCTCCGGCCGACCAGCCGTGAAAGGAGATGCGGATTCGGGACAGGAATTCGGGGCAGGAAGCGGCGCCGCTGCCCTGCGGTTCCCTCACCCTGGAGCCGAACGCGTCCGCCGGCCTCGGCAGCGCGGCCACCTAGCGTCGCGACCGATGGTGGTGGTCATCGCTTCGGTGACGATTGGATTCGATGGTCGTCTCGTACTTGCCGAAGACCATGCGCCCGGCGCTTGTCTGCAGCACGCTGGTCACCGAGATGGACACAGTTTCGTTGATATGATCCCGCCCCCCCTCGACCACCACCATGGTACCGTCGTCCAGGTATCCAACCCCCTGGCCCATCTCTTCGCCCGGCTTGATCACCCGCACCTCGATCCTCTCGCCCGGCAAGAACACGGGCTTTAGGGCGTTGGCCAGATCGTTCAGGTTGATCACTTCCACGCCGTGCAAGCGAGCCACCTTGTTCAGGTTGTAATCGTTCGTAATGAGCTTGCCTTCCATGTGTTTGGCCAAGCTCACCAGCTTCAGGTCCACCGTCTGGCCAGCGAACTCGGGCAAATCCCGGTCGAAGATCTGTAACTCCACGTCCGGGTTGGTGCGCAAACGGTTGAGGATATCCAGCCCGCGCCGCCCGCGACTGCGCCGTAACCGGTCCGGGCTGTCGGCGATCGACTGCAACTCGGTAATGATGAACCGCGGCATCACCAACTGGTTGTCAAGAGCCTTGGTCTCCATCACGTCGGCGATCCGCCCGTCAATGACCACACTGGTGTCCATGATGATCGGCCGCCGCCCGCGCACGTCCTTGGAAAACTGGACGTAGGGAATGATGAAGCGAAAATCGTTTCGCGTCTGCAACAGGAAGCTGATGCAGACATAACAGAGCACCACAGCCAGGATCAGCTGCACCACCGCCGGTACCCGCTCGGCCAACGCGGGGTTCTCGCGGAAGGCAAACAGGGGCGTCAGCGCCAAACCCATCACGTAGGCCAGGAACAACCCCACCAGCAGGCCGAAGTAGACCGAGGAAATGACATCCACCGGCTTGCGCGGTAGCAACACGTCCACGGCGATCACGGCCAGCGCCAACCCGATCATGCCCAAAAAGATGACCCAGGATATCCACGCTGGGGCATCGGGAAAAAGCGTGGGCATCATCGAAAGTATCGCCACCCCAACACCACTGGCCACCATCAAAAACACACAACGCAGAACAATCAACGCCATGTTCTCGTGTCCCGGTCGAAAGAAGGAGGAAGACCACCGCGGCGAGGATCACCCTTTCTTTCCCCGCCCGAGAGGATAAATTGCCTCCCATTTTACGACAGTTCGCCCAGTAGCGGAAGTGCCCCCCCAATCGGACCCCGTCGTCCGGAGTATCATCATGTCTATAGGGGTTGCATCAGGGGAGGCCTCGCGCGACTACTTCGGAAGCTTGACAGCCCGGTTGGGATGCCCTAAAGTGCCTCTTCAAGTTGATCCGGCGTGTTGCGCCTCGCATCCGGTACCCTACATGGGGGCAGGGGCGACCCGTTTCACCCGGCCCGCTGACGGGCGTGTGGTACCGCGTTGGGCACCTGTTCCGGGGGGCTTGCCGAGACGGTGCTTGGCGGTGATCCACACGCCGTACTCGAAATCCGTTGCCGTCAACCGCGCGTCGCGCTGCCCGCTGACGCTTGCCAACCGGCTATGGCCGAGCCTGTCACTATCAATCTGCGCCACATCGCCCGCGGCCTGGGCATCCCGGTCCGTCAGGTTCAGGCCGCGGTGGAGCTGTTGGACGAGGGCAACACGGTCCCCTTCATCACTCGCTACCGGAAGGACCAAACGGGGGGGCTGAATGAGGAACAGATCCGGCAAATCCAGGCTCGGTTGACCAAGGCTCGGCTGCTGGCCGAACGCAAACAGACCATCCTTCGGTCGATCGAATCCCAGGGCAAACTGACGCCGGAACTGGAAAAACGCATCCGTGCCGCGGGCAGTGCCAAACGCATCGAGGACCTCTACCTCCCCTATAAGCCCAAGAAGCAAACGTTGGCCACCGCCGCCCGGTCCCACGGGCTGGAGCCGCTGGCCAGGGAAATCGTGGACGCCGCCCCGAGCTGCGCCGACCTGGACGCCCGCGCCGCGGATTTCGTCAACCCGGACCGCCAGGTTCCCACCGTGGCCGACGCCCTGCTCGGAGCCGGGCACATTATCGCCGAGCAGTTCAGCGAACGAGCCGATCTGCGGCAGCGCTTGCGGGAGATTCTCCAACGCACCGGAAGGATCTTCAGCACGCCGGCGGCCACGGAAACCACCGACGGACAGGGACCCAAAACGCCTCGGTCGCCACAAACCGCGGAATCGAGGGGCCCTGCCCCAGATCGAGCGGCTCCCCCTGAACCGGCCGGGGCGCCTCAAACCGATAAGCCTCTCCCGCCGAACGGCGGCCCATCGCTAGAGGCTGTAGCGGGGCCGGAGAGCCAACCCGAAGCGGAGAGGCTGACGCAAGCGGACCGTTCGCCGGGGACTCCGTCGAACCAGGACGCCGCAGCCGGGAACGGTCCGCCGGTAGGGGTTGGGCAAGCCGGCGGGGACCAGACAGGGGAGGATCAGCCGGATCAAGACGACAGGCGGGAAAGAGCGGCCGATGGCGCGCCACCGCCCGAGGAGACGTCAGGGCAGGGGGCCGGGGGCTCCCCCCCGGAACATCTCATCCAAGGCCAGCAGACGACCCCTCAAAGGCCGGATGGGCCGGACGGACTTGGCTCGGTGAGCGGGGCCAGCCAGCCGAGTCCTGGCCTGGACGTGCCCGAGCCGCCGGCCGGATCCGCGCCGGTGGCCGAG
>DQVB01000026.1 GCA_015661985.1 Planctomycetota bacterium
AGCGGGCCGGCCGCCGACGCCGCACCGATGCCGACCCATGGGGTTCCTGCCAGCCCGCAGGCGGCGGTCAAGATCCTGGACTTGGGCCTGGCACTGGTGCGCGAGCCTCGCGGAGCCGCCGGCGATGAGCTGACCCAGTCGGGTGTGGTCATGGGCACCACCGACTACATGGCCCCCGAGCAGGCCACCGATACCCATGCCGTCGACATTCGAGCCGACATTTACAGCCTGGGCTGCACCCTTTACTTCTTGTTGGCCGGTCATCCGCCCTTTTCAACTCCGCAATACGACACGGCCGTCAAGAAGCTGCTGGCCCACCAGCAGGCGAGCCCGACACCCATTGGGCAGTTGCGTCCCGACGTACCGGCCGAGGTGGCTGCCGTCCTGCACTGCATGCTGGCCAAGTCGCCGGAAGATCGATTCGCGACCCCGGCGGAAGTTGCTACCGCGCTGGCACCCCATGCCCTCAACAGCGACCTTGCACTGCTCCTGGGTCGCTTGCATACGCCTGTGAGCTCCGAGACGGTTTCGCCTTCGATGAAGGATGCCGATACTGCGAGTTTTGGGCCGGGCGACGTGAAGGCGGAAGCGGGAAGATCGAAGCCGCGGCCTGCCTCGGTGCAGCGAGCCTTTGCGCACGCCACCACAAGAGCCGCTCGCCGACGCATCTTGACTGCCGCCGCAGCCCTGCTCCTGGCCGCACTGTTGGCCCCGGCTCTCTATTGGTCTGCCGCGGTTATTCTCCGCATCAGCACCGGGAAGGGTGAGCTGGTGATCGAAACGGACAGCAGCGAATTCGAAGTCGTCGTCAAGGGACAGACAGGGATCATCAGAGATGTCAAGAACGAGCGTGAGATCGAGCTACGGCCGGGCGAGTACGAGGTACAGGTAACCGTGAGGGACCCATCCGGCGAGCTGCACTTCCTGACCGACAAGTTCACGCTCAAGCGAGGCGGCAGACGGGCGATCGAAGCACGGTTCGAATCGCTGGGTTCGAAAAAGGCAGCAACGCGCGCTGCTACGGCGGCGCGAGAGCCAGCGGCCGGACAGACTGAGCGGCCACGACAACCGGATCGGCCTAAGCCGTTCTTGCTCAGGGGAAGCGACGGCAAGCAACGCGGTCAATTCAAGCACGCTGCTGAAGCCCTGGCCGTATTGAACGACGGCGACACGATCGAGATCTACGGCAACGGGCCGTTCCTCTTTCCGCCGATTCAGCTCCAAGGGCAATCATTGACTATCCGGGCCGGAGCCGGCTACCAACCAATTCTGAAATCGAAGCGAGAAGCCGGCGGCCAGCAATGGCTACTCGTCGCTGCAAAGAGCCGACTCCACTTGAATGGCTGCTGCCTGCAGCTCCAACAGTCGAGCTTCCTTCGATTCCTCAAGGTCGACAACAGCGAGGTGACCGCCGCGGATGTCCAACTGGTCCTGAACGCTATCCATTCTCCTGCGATCGTGCTTGGCCCAGGAGCTCGCCTGACCTTCGACAATATGCTGGTGATGGGACGGTTCCGCGATCTGTTGTTCGGACTGTCTGAAAAGGTGCCTGCTGGGCAAGTGGTCCGGATTACAAATAGTACGCTTGCTGGCCCAAAGGCGATCTTCGCTGCGCCCGGCGGAAGGGAGAACCTTGGTGCAGATCGCTGGACCGTCGAGGCAACGGGCAACATCATGGCTACGGTCGTGTGGCGAAGTCTGCCCCAGAAGGAGAGTGTGCGTTGGCGTGGGCGCCGGAACTTGTACGGCGGCGACGCCTTGGTGAAAGATCCCGATGATCAGACTGTGGTGGCGGACCTCAAAGCCTGGAACGAGCATTGGGGCATCGAAGAAGAAGGCTCCCTGCAGGCGCGCCCCGTATTCCGCTGGCAGGGATTCTGGGCTCAACAGCCCGAGGCGATGATCGAATCACTGAAGCGTGAAACCGGCGCGTTGCGGCAGATGTATGCCTTGCCCAACTTGGGACCCGATTGGGATCTGGTCGGTCCGGGCGAGCCTTACCACCGCGCTTTGGCTGCCCAAGGCAACCCGGTTCCGGAGGAACAACTGCGAGCTCCTGGACTCCAAGGCGGCCCTTTCGTCTTGATTCGCGGCGGCGAGGAGGTGCAAGGCTACATTAGCTTGCAGGCCGCGCTAGGTGCTGCAAGGCCCGGGGACACTATCGAGATTCGTACCGACGGACCATTCTCGGGCGCAGCGAGCGAGGATTGCCCCGGACTCACGATTCGAGCCGCCCCGGGATACAAGCCCGTGCTTGAGGGTGACCTGCATCTTGCAGACGGGTTTCAGGCGGTGGAGGGGATTCAGTTCCGCAGCGGCGGCATCTCGTGTTTGCGCCGCGCTTCCTTTGTGCGACTCGCCAACTGCTCGTTCGCGGATTCCAGTGGTCTGAGCCAGCCCCAGGCACACGACGACGCTGTGGCCCAGATCGTCAACACCATCATTCCTGCGCTCTCTATCTCGATGTCGCCCGGCGATAGACTGCTGCTCCGCAATTCCGTTCTCGGTGGCGTGAGGATCGGTGGGACGCCGCAAGCCGATATTCAGATCGCCGTCGAGAAGTGCGTTTTTCACAACCCTTTCCGCAGTGCATTAACCACTGTTTTCTCTGTGCCGGGCGGGGTAGCTGTGAACGCTAGCGACGTGCTCTTCGATACATCCGCCGTCCTTTGGATTGCCCGTAAGCCTGACTGGGTTGGACACCGGAACCTGTACCGCGTCGGGCTGGATTCGTGGCTGCCACCGAACACGCAGCTCGTTGGCTTGCACGCCTGGCGGCAAGCCTGGAACAGTGATGCGGATTCTATCGAAGCGGCCCCGCTGTTCTATGATCCGAGGCAGTGGCGCTTGCTTCCATCCAGTCCCGGCTACCGGGCAGGCCCGGGCGGCGAAGACCTGGGCGCTCAGATTGACCGCATCGCAACAGGTCAGCCAAGTGAACCCCAACGTCGCAAACCGAAACCATAGGATGGACATCCTTGTCTGGCTGGGGCAGCAGGAGAGGCGCCAAAGGGCTCCAGCGGCCGGCTTGATGAAGTTCGTAGGAAGGAGGAACCGGCGAATCGGTCTTCCAAACCCACTTCGGCTGAGGGAATGCTTCCTGGTTTTCTGGCGTGTCGGACATGGTGGCGGTGAAACCGTCGACCAGCTTCACGTGGCGGCCATACCAGAGCGAATCCTGGGGAGCCAACTGCTGGACCTTCGACGCCACTTCGGCCATCAGGTCGTACAAGGCCTTCTCGTTGAGCTTCCGCCGAGCGTGGCAGTA
>DQVB01000146.1 GCA_015661985.1 Planctomycetota bacterium
ACGTGATCGGCCACCAGCTGCGCGGCCCGCCGCACCGCCTCTTCCAGCCGGCCATGTTCTTCCGGCGGCACCAGTCCCAGGTGGCGTTCGGGGAACAAGGCCCGGCGCAGCCGGGGCACGGCGCCCATGACCGGTATCCGGCAGATGTGTTCGATCGATTCGCGGAGCACCGATTCGTGGCGCCTGCCGGCCGTGCGGTTGAGCACCACGCCGCGCAAGCGCAGTTGCGGGGCCAGCCTTTGGCATCCCAGCACCTGGGCGGCCACGGTGCGGGTGGCCTTGGTGGCGTCGGCCACCAGGATGACCGGCGCCTCGAGCACCCGGGCCAGTTCGGCCGTGCTGTAGTGGCCCTGGGCGTCCACGCCGTCGAAGAGGCCACGGTTCCCTTCCACCAGGGCCAGGTCGGCGGCGGCCGCGGCGCACTGGAAGCTCTGTCGCACGACCCCTTCGCTCATGAGGAACAGGTCGAGATTCCGGCACGGGGCTCGGGCGGCCAGGGCCAGCCAGGCGCTGTCAATGTAATCGGGACCTTTCTTGAATGGCGCCACGCGCAGGCCGCGCTGGACAAAGGCGGCGGCCAAGCCGACGGACAGGAGAGTCTTGCCACCGCCGCCGCGCAGTCCGGCGATGACCAGTCGGGGAATGTTCATCGATTCGTTCGATCAAAAAGGACCGTTGCGCGTGGGACCAGCTGGCGGAGCCGTCCTCGGGCGAGCTTCGTTCATCGCCTCCGGCCACCAGAGCAGCCCCTTTCGCCTTTCGTCCCGGACAGCGTTTCCTGCCGCGCGGATCAATGCATCTCAATGAACCCGCAGGGGCATTCTTCGGCGCACTTCTTGCAGCCCGTGCAGTTCTCCATTTTGAACGTGTACAGCACGCCTTTTTCCAGCGGTTTGTCGATGGCCTGGTCCTGGCAGTACATCCAGCATTTTTCGCAGTCGAAGCAGTACCCGCAACTCATGCAGCGGCGTGATTCGGCCACCACCTGCTCGCGCGACAGGCCCAGGTTCACCTCCACGTCGATGCTCCTCAGGCGATCGTCGACGGGCCGCACCGCCGGCTGGAGCGGTTCCGTTTTTTCATAGTGATCCAGCCGCATCCGGTCGGTGCGGATCACTTCCATGTGGTCCGTCTCGGCCGCCGCCTTGCCCAAAAGCCGGCGGTCGATCCCTTCGGCGGCCCGCCGGCCGTGACCGATGGCCGTGGTGACCAGATCCAAGCTGATCACGTCGCCGCCGGCCCAGACGCCGTCAAGGGCCGTTGCTCCCTGGTCATCGACTTGGACCCAGCTTTTGCCTTCGATGAGCGGCTCGAACCCGCCGAAGTCAGGCCGCTGGCTGATGGCCGAGATCACGGCGGTGGCGGGCACTTCGAACTCCGAGCCTTCGACGGGGATGGGCCGACGGCGTCCGGACGCGTCCGGTTCACCCAGCTCCATGCGCATACAGCGGACCGCGGTGACCCGGTCTCCGTCTTTCTTGAGACCGGTGGGGGCAGCCAGGAACTCGATGCGGATACCTTCTTCGAGGGCTTCCTCCACCTCCTGGTCGATGGCCGGCATTTCCTTGCGCGTGCGGCGGTAGAGAATGGTCACATCCGCTCCCAGACGTCGGCAGATGCGTGCGGCGTCGATGGCCGTGTCGCCGCCTCCGACGACGAGGACCGCAGGCGGGTTGCCCAGGTCGATCGTCTCGCCGTGATGGAAGCGGTTCAGGAATTCAATGCCGGAGAACACGTTGGCCGCGTCCTCCCCCTCGACGCCCAAGCGCATCCCCTGTTGGGCGCCCAGAGCGACGTAGACCGCGTCGTACGAGTTGCGCAGCTCATCCAGGGGGAGGTCCCGGCCTACTTTGACGCCGCACCGGAGTTCCACGCCCAGATCGAGGATCTTTTGGATTTCGGCATCGAGCACCGATGGCGGGAGGCGATAGTCGGGGATACCCCAGCGGAGCATGCCGCCCGGCTTGTCTTCGGCTTCGAAGATCGTCACGCCGTAACCTCGACGGGCCAACTGGTACGCACAGGAGAGGCCGCTGGGGCCCGAGCCCACGATGGCCACCCGCTGGGTCAACTTCTCCTCGGTCAGCCGTTTCAGTTCCAGGTTCCGCTCGATGCCGAAGTCGCCAATGGCCCGTTCGATCTTGTTGATCCCTACCGGGCCCTCCAGCTCTTTGCGATTGCATTCGCTCTCACACGGCGCCGGGCAAACGCGACCACAGACGGCCGGGAAGGGGCTGGTTTCGGTGTAGATATACCAGGCCTCTTCCAAGGCGTCCTCCGTCGACTTGCCGAGCCGCTCGGCCTGGGCGATCGACCTGACGAACTCACGGATCCGGTTCCCGCTGGGGCAGCGGTCCCGACACGGGGGCATTTTCTCCACGTGCTTGGGCCTCAGCGGAGACTGTTCCCGCGCCCGGGACGTGGCGCCCATGCCGAGACCGCGTTTCTTTTTCTTCTTGACTTTCTTGACCATGGTTCACCCTGTCTGATGCCCCCCAAAGATCCAACCACGTGACCCTTGGGCCGCCCGGGCCGCGCA
>DQVB01000267.1 GCA_015661985.1 Planctomycetota bacterium
CCGTCAGCTGGCCGCCGCGGAGGACCAATTCCATGCGGATGGACCCGAGCTCAGGGGGATGCAGTCGCAGGCGCACGGGGCCGTGGCGGGCGGCGGCCGATTGGAACGCCCGGGCCACGCGCTGGACGAATCGCGCCCTGTCGGCCGTATCGACCCCATCGGAGGGCCGGTCGGTGGCAGTGTGTGGCGACCCCGGCCGGTCAGTCGCAGCCTGGGATGTTGTCTGGGCTTGGTTGGGCGTCGTGTCGACGGCCGCTTTTCCCGTGCCATTGACTTGCGATTCCCGGGCCTGTCGTGCAGGCTTGTCCTCCGACGTCTTCGCGTCGGGTGCCTTGATCGCTGGCGGCTGAACTTTGACCGATTGGGCCTGATCCTGCGCAGGTTGTTCCGGGCCGCTCGTTTCCGCCGCGTTCTGGGCTGGCGGCTTCGCCTCCTTTGTGGTCGGTGCTCTATTCGGCGCGTCCGTGGCCGAGCGGGTATGCCCATTCGTCGCGATTTCGACGGTCCCCTCCTGGGCGTGGCCGCTGCTGTCGATCGTCTCAGCGCCTGCAGGCTGTGTGTTGCGAACCGGAACTGTGTGGTCATCTTGGCCTGTCAGATGCCCAAGCTGGACGTCAGCAGCATTGGGCTCGACCTGAGCCGACGGTGCCTGGCCGTTGGAAAGCAAAGTGCGGCCTTCGGCGCCGACCCTATCCTGCCGGTCGGGCGAAGCCTGGGTTGACATCGTTTCGGTTTGACCATCTGTTTGGCGGGCAGGTTGGTCCGGGGCCAGTTGTGCGGCCGGGGCGGTCACAGGCGATGGATGGACGGCAGCGGTTTGGGAGGCTTGCTCTTCGGCGGACTGATCAGCCGCGGGCTCGGCGTCTTTCTTCGTTTCAGACGCTTCCGGGGCACTCGGCGCTTGCCCATCGTCTGACGGAGGGGTCTGGTCCGGTGCGCGGGCCTCGGCCGCCTGGTTGTCCGATGGTTCGGGGTTCGGCTGTGGCTCCGGCGGTCGGTCGGTTGGACGGTCTGCCCGATCGGCCTTCGTCGGCGGGCCCTGGGGCGTGGTAGCCGCGTGGTCGCTGGGGAGCGCAACACGGCTGGCCAGCTGAAGCTCGCGCTGAAAGGCGGACGATTCGCTGCCTGGGCTGGCCAGGGGCGTTGACGGGGTGTTCCGAATAGGGGTAAGCGATGGGATGCTTGCGTCCATGGTTCTCTTCGTTTCAGGGTGGTTTGCGTCGCAGCGATGGGGGTCAGCTGCCCGAGGGCGGCTGACCCAATTGGCGTCGTGCCTCCTGGATGATACTGGCTTCCGGTTCTCCTTCCCGGATGCGCCGGAGCACTTCGGCCACTTTTTTGTTGTCCTGCTGGTCTTTGAATTCGGCAAGGATCTTCGCTCGCTTTGAACCTTGCATGTCGCGAAGCAGAAGCACCACCTCGTCGATTTCGCCCTGATCGAGCATTGTCACAAGCTGGATCTTGGCCTGGGCGGGCTTGAGGGACTCGAGGATGGCGCGCACCTGCTCACGTCCTTGAGCTTTGGCCCCTTGGCTCAAGGCCTCCAACTGGGCGGTGAACTGGGCACTCACTCGTTCAAACTTCTGCTGCTGTTGAGCCAGTTGTTGTTCTTCAGCCTTGAGTTGGTCCAAGGCGGTGTTGAGGGCTTGTTCGCGGAGTTCCAGGTCGCGGAAGCGGGCCGCTCGCTGTTGGAGGATCTCTTCGTACGACGGCTCCTCGCGTTCGATTTCCTGCTGGAGCCCTGCGGGCCGGGTTTCCGCCTCGGGCGTGATGCCCTGGGCGGCGGCCAGGATCTCCAGCCACCGCTGGCGGTCCCATCCCCACGCAGACCAGAGGTAGCCGAGAATGAGCGCTTCGGCCACCACGGTGGCGGCCAGGAAATAGACCAGCAGGGTCGATGCTGTGCCGAGGATACGGGAGATCATCCGGTGGTCCCCTCAACGGTGCGTCGGCTGGCCATTTCGTCCAACAGTCGGATTTCCCGGCGGTTTTCTTCCCGGCGGAATCGTTCGTAGCCGCGCTGTTTCAACTTCTCCAGGACGCGCACGGCGCGATCGGCTTCCACCAGGGCTCGACGGCGCTGGTCGATTTCTTCCTCCACGGCGCGGCGCTGTTGGGCCAACTGATCGGCCTGGCTCCTGAGGACCACTTCGTAGCGGCGGGCGTCGAGGAGCCGTTCCACGTCGACAGGTCCCGGCCCCGCCGCCTGGCGACACTGGCGGCCCAGCTGCTGCAGTGCTTCTTCCAGTTGGCGCCGCTGGTGCTCCAGGATCTCCTCGGCCCGGTAAGCCTGAGCCAAGGCCGCACGCCGTTCGTCCCGTTCGGACCGGCGGAGACGCAACAGGGTGTCGAGTTGGAAACGGAACCGGGTCATCTCTTTCGTGGAGCCTTTTTCTCTCGTTTCTGCTCCTCTTCCTCTCCTTCCCCAGGGGGAGCTTGGGAACGAGAGTGATCGTATGTGTCAGTTGTATCAGTGAAGCGTTAGCGTGGCGGGCGATGTTCCTGGGTCGACGGCCGGCCGGCGCCGCCTAGCCGCTGGGCGGCGCGTCGGGCCAACTCCAGGAGGTCTGTGCGCGCTTGGTCCAAGGTGGCGCGGTCTTCGATGCCTTGGCGAAGGAAGGCGTTGATCTCGGGTTGCATTTCCAGGGCCAGGTCGACCATGGGGTGGCTGCCGCGGCGGTAGGCGCCGACGGTGATCAGGTCTTCGTGGTCGCGGTAGGCGGCCATCAGCTGGCGGAGCAGGGTGGCCGCGTCCTGCTGTTGTCGGCCGGTCACTTCGGGCATGAGGCGGCTGAGGCTTTCGAGCACGTCGATGGCCGGATAGTGGCCGCGGGAGGCCAGCGAGCGGGCCAGCCAGATGTGGCCGTCGAGCAGTCCTCGGACCGCGTCGCTGATGGGTTCCGTGGGGTCATCCGCTTCGACGAGCACGGAGTAGAAGGCCGTGATGGTGCCGGAGGGACTGCGTCCGGTGCGCTCGACCAACCTGGGCAACGCAGCGAAGACCGAGGGGGGATAGCCGCGCGTGGTGGGCGGTTCGCCAGCGGCCAGGCCGATTTCACGTTGGGCCAAGGCGAAGCGGGTGAGCGAATCGGTCAACAGCAGTACGTCACGGCCGTGGTCGCGAAAGTACTCAGCGATGGCCGTGGCGGTAGACACCGCATGCACCCGTACCTGGGCAGGTTCGTTGCTCGTGGCCACGACGACCACACTGCGTGACAAGCCTTCCGGGCCCAGATCCCGCTGGATGAACTCGTTCACCTCGCGGCCTCGTTCGCCCACCAAGGCGATGACGATCACATCGGCGTCCGTGTAGCGGGCCATCATGCCCATGAGGACACTCTTGCCCACCCCGGAGCCGGAAAAGATGCCCATCCGCTGTCCTTTGCCGCAGGTGAGCAGGGCATCGATGGCGCGCACGCCGGTGGCCAGGGGCGCATCGATGCGCGGCCGCTGGCACGGGTGCGGCGGCAGTCGGTCG
>DQVB01000616.1 GCA_015661985.1 Planctomycetota bacterium
GGCTTCCCCCGCCAGTGAGGGACACAAGACTCCTCTGCCCGGCCCTTTCCCCCTCGATGGGGTCACAGTTGCAGCTGCCTTGCCCGCAAACGCGAGTCTATCGTATCGAGGACCGACTGGCAATCGTGAAGTCCGGCCCGCGGTTCGGACGACACTGGTTGTAGCGATCGAACGGGTTGGGTTGGGGTTGAAGCTGCAGGGGCAGCGTTCCTGCTTGCCCGGAACATTGAGGACACCTCTTCTGGGCCAGTGCGGGTGGTTGAATGCGGGCGAACGGGACAAGCGGGGACGCCTCTCGTACGAAGCTCGCTGACCTTGTTCATCGGCCCGCGCTGGGCTGGCGAGCCCTCGGCGGTGGCTTGCTGCGCCTCGATGGCGGTGCGCGGACGGGCGGGGCCCCATCGGATATTCGCACCCCGGACGAATGACACCGCGCAGGTGTCACCCGTTTCCTCGCGCCGCCGAAGACCACGTGGTGCGTGGCAGGCTGGAAGCCTGCCTCACGTTAGAAGTAGAACCAGATACTCTCGTATTCGGCCGGGTCCTCGCCGATCTCGGCCAGCCGTCCCAGGTACTCCAGGATGGGCACGTCACAACCGAGGTAGGTCTTGCACTGCATGAGATTCTTTTCCCACGAGTGGAATTCGTACACGCGCGATCCGTCCGGCAGGACGGTGACCAGATCGCGGTGCTGAGTCGCTCGCAGGTAATTCTTGCCCAGCCCGGGGATGTTGTAGACCACCTCGTCCGTGCGGCGCAGCCCGGGCACCAGCCTCGCCTCTTCCTTCTGCTCCTGCATGAGCCGGGCGATGGGGACGCGATAGCTCCGTGTTTCCTCTTTGCCTTTGGGCACGAAGGTGTAGTAGGGGTCCACGCCGATCCGCCGCAGGAGCATGCGCAACAGGACGGTTTCGAACCGCCGTGATACATAGAACGTGAACACTTGTTGATTGTACACGGCGATGCCGTTGCGGCGCAGGCGGTCCACGGCGCGGACCGTCTGGTCGGTCAATTCGTAGGGATGTTCGATATGGGTGACCACGGCCACATCCCGCCGGCCCGGCTGGCGGAAGCGGGCCAATAGTCCCGCCAGCTCCTCGGTGATCCGCATGGGCATCGTCACGGGCGTGCGTGTGCCGAGACGGATCAAATCCACGTGCGGGATGTCGGCGATCCGTTCCAACAGTTGGTTGAGCTGCTGGTCCTCCAGGACCAGGGGGTCGCCGCCGGTGATCAGCACCTCCTGGACGGCCGGGTGTTCGCTCAGCCACTGCACGGCACCGTCGATCGCCTCTTGGCCGGCCAAGGCGCCGGGCGACATGGCCTGTTCGATCTCCCAGTTCCGCTGGCAGTAGACGCAGATCTGCGGGCAGGTGACAAAGGGCTTGAAGATGGCGATGGCTGGATAGCGGCGGGTTACCAGATCCACCGGCGAGGTGTCACTTTCCATCATGAAATCGCAGGAGTGTTTGCGCGTCGCCCGATGGCGTTGCATCCATCCGACGTAGTCGGCCGACGGAATGACCTGGGCCCGGATGGCCCGGTCCCGGCCGCTGGCCGGATCGTCCATCAACGAGGCGTAATAGGGGGTGACGGCAAAGGGCAAGTGGGCCGCCAGGGCGCGGCGGATCACCGCCCGCTGGTCACGGCTGATGGGGGCCAATCGCCCCAGCGAGTCCGCGTCGGTGACCAGGTGTTGGAGGTGCCATCGCCAGTCTTCCCAGTCTTCGCCGCTGCCGCCCAGGACCTCCAGGACGTGCTGTTTCCTCAACTCCCTCCGCCGCCGCGATTCGTCCGATAGCCCGTTGCCAAAACGGGCCAGTTTCTGCTGGACGGCGGCCCAGATTTGATCCAGTTCGTACGAGCGGACCAGAGCCGCTGCCCGCCCGGTCAGCTGGGCGTCCAGTTTCACGTCGCCCAGATACTGGTAGTCGGATCGCCCCTGCAGCCCCCGCACCCAGTGGATCAGTTCGGCGTAAAAGCCCGCCTGCAAATCCTCCCGGCGGCGGCCCATGGCCACATCCCACCAGGCCTGGGTCACACTGAATCCGCCCCGCACATCAGCATGCTGACTCAATACGCCACACAACGCACGCTCGCAATCGCGGACGCGAGTCGCTTCGGCGGCCCCGCCACCGTTGTCCACCTGCTGCGTCCCCAGACGACGTACGGTCTCCACCAGGTACCGCCGTGCTTCCTCCAGCGAAGTGCACTGGCCCAGCGCCGGGAAACACCGAGCGGTTTCCTCCAGCAAAACATGACGGTCGTACTGGGAACAATACGCTTGCCAACCCATCGACGATCCGGAAATAACGCACCTTCATCTCAGGCCCGGTTGCCTTCCAATGGCCCATTGCCCCTTTCGGTCCGACGCCTCTCACACCTGTAGCCTAACCCACGCCGGCCGTCCACGCATACCCCCACAAAAGGAGAAGATGACTTTGATGAGAGGTGCGAGTTGGCACCTTAGAGGGGTAGTGTCGACAGTTACCCTGCCGGTGTTGCAAAAAGCTGAACCAGAGTAACCATCAACATGAGGTGCTTCGTCCCAGGAAGATGCGGGCTGCGAGTCGCGTCCAGGCGCTACCTGCCACAGGTTGCAGGCGTGGCCACCCAGGCGATGTGGACAAAGTGGACGAAGTGGACAAAGTGGACGAATAGGACGGCCGTCAATACCTGAATTGGGGTCGCCGGGGCAGTTCCACGTTCAGCGATCGCCCAGTTGGATGGGGAGCATGGCTTGGCGGTTCTGCTGATACCAAGCCACACAGCGGCGCAAGCCTTCTTCGAGAGAAACCTGGGGTGACCAATCCAGCAGCCGCTGGGCCTTGTGGACGTCCGCCCAAGTGGCCGGCACATCGGCCGGGTGGGCGGGCCGGTATTGGATCACCGGCTCCCGCCCGGTCAACTGGCCGATTTGATCGATGATCTCCGTCAGGCGCACGGGTCGGTCGCCGCCCAGGTTGATCACCTCGAAGCCCAGGGGCCGAATCCCGGCCACCGTGCCCCGGGCGATGTCGTCCACGTAGGTGAAATCTCGCTTCTGCGAGCCGTCTCCGAAGACCACGATCGGCTCCGCCTCGGCGATCCTCCGCACGAAGCGAAAGACGCTCATATCCGGCCTCCCGGCGGGACCGTAGACGGTGAAGTACCGGAAGACCGTCACGTCGATCCGGTGGAGATGATGGTAGGTGTACGCCAGGGTCTCAGCGGCCTTCTTAGAGGCTGCGTAAGGCGATAGCGGACGGTCGGTGTCGGCGTCTTCCCGGTACGGAATCGGGTTGTGCGCCCCGTAGAGACTGGAGGTGGAGGCCAGCACGAACTTGTTGACGCCGTAACGGCGGCAGAGGTCGAGCAGGTTCAGGGTGCCCTCGCAATTGGCTTGGTAGTAGACCCACGGGTTTTCCACGCTCGCTCGGACCCCGGCCCGGGCAGCCAGGTTGAGTACGGCGGCGAAAGGCCTGTGACCGGCCGGGGTGCTCTGCGACGCCCTTTCGAATACCTGTTCCATGGCTGCCGATCGGCTGATATCCGCCTCGTGGAACTCGAAGGCCGGACGGGCGGCCAGCTGGTCCAGTCGCCAGTGTTTCAGTCGCGGGTCGTAGGCATCGTTCAGGTTGTCCACGCCGACGACCCGGTGGCCCGCCTCCAACAGCAATTCGGCCACCTTGGCACCGATGAATCCCGCACAGCCGGTCACCAGGTATTGTTCTTGCATGGTCCTTGTGTGACTGAACAA
>DQVB01000614.1 GCA_015661985.1 Planctomycetota bacterium
GGAATGGGCGTCGATCCGGTCGTATCCACGCCGATGCCCACCACATCCTCCGGCCGAAGGCCAGCCTGGCGTTTGGCCGCCTTCAGGGCGGGGACTACCGCTTCGCAAAAACCTTCGATGTAATCCGCCGGGTTTTGCCGCGCCAGGTTCGGGTCAGCCGGATCCTCCAGAATCCCCTCCCGGCCGCTTGGGTACGGGTAAACATGCGTGGCCACTTCCGTCCCGTCGGCCACGTCCACCACCAAAGCCCGGACGCTGTTGGTGCCGTAGTCGACGCCGATGGCATATCGGCGCCCTGCCGACCTCTTGCCCATCGTCGCTCCTCCGTCCTCTGCGCTGCACGAAGAGCCTGTCCACAAAGGCAACTGCCGCGTGACAAAACGGCCACGGGCTACTCGGCCCGAAAAGCGGTTTCGGGCAGCCCGCAACACCCTGACCGCGGGATGCTACAAGTTAGCCGTTCCCGATACGCCGGGCAAGGACCGCCGTCTGGGGATGGGCGGGAACGGCTTCAGCCGGGCAGGCTGCCCCCGAGCGATCCTCGCGGCCGGGCCGCCCCACGCAATTCCGCCTTCACACGGCCACCGAGAGGCCACCGGCTAACTCATCTGAGCCGGCGTTGCAGCCGGGCTGGGTTCCGGAGGCCGGCAGACGGCGCCGGGAAACAGCTGTTGGCGACGCCCCAAGTCGGCTCGGGCGCCGTACTGGCTGAGCTCGTACACCTCGCAGAACTCGATCCCCGCGCCTCGCCCTGCCCCGTAAGCGGCCATCAATTCGCGGCGGAAGCGCTGGGCGCGAGGGAGCATGTGTCGCCGGTACCACTGGCGCAGCCAGCGCCGCTTTTCCGCTTCGTCTTCCGGCACCTGCTCCAGGATCCCTTCCTCGTACGGAAGCCACTCGAATACCTGAGTCCGCTGGCAAGCCAACATGGCCACAATCGTGTCCACCTGGCCGGTCACATCCAGCACCACGTCGGGCCGCAGCGGGCAGGGTGTGGTGAACAGGTCGGCCATGTAGGCCACAACCGGGTCACGGCGCAGTGCAGGTGTGTCGGGCAATACGTTGGGGACGGTGACCAGGTAGGTGGCGTCCTGGACCAATTGGCCGGTGGCTCGGTGATCGGGATGGTAGTCGTAGGGGCGGTGGGTCACGATCAAGTCCGGGGCGAAGCGGCGGATCTGGCGGATCACGCGATGACGCGTCTGGAGGTCCGGCATGAGTTCTCCGTCGGGGATATCCCACGTGATGTACTCGGCGCCGATCACCCTCCCCGCCGCGGCCGCCTCCTGGCGACGCAAGCGGGCCACCTCTTCCGGCGGCCGTTGGTGATGGCCGGCTCGGCCGTCGGTCAGCGACACGATGCGCACCTGGTGCCCACGCTGGCGGTACAAGGCGGCCAGCCCACCCGCGTGATACTCGGCGTCGTCGGGATGGGCACCGAGGATGAGCAACTTCAGCACGTTTTCCGCCATTGGTGGTTCATCTCCCAGGCATCCACGTCGTCGGGAAAAGGCTGCCCGGGCCGCGCCCCTCCCTTCGGCGGGGCCAGGCCGCAGCCGCAGACCGCGAAGCTGTCAGTCCAGCCGGATGACCGACAGGGTGCACGGCGGATCGTATTTCTGGTTGATGCACCCGGGGACGGGCCAATCCATGTTCGATACGATCAACTCGCGGCCGCGGAGCAGCACCTCGCAGGGCTGGTCCATGCCTCCGTCCAGCCCGTCGGTGTCGCCGTTTTGGGCCAGGGTCTTCACCGAGCCGTCAGGGAAGACCATCTGGACGGCGTTCGCCTTGGAATCGGCCACGTATATGACGCCTGTTTGCGGGTCGCGGAACAGGCCATCGGCGCTTTTCATGAAATCGGCGCGGGCAAAGATCTCGTTCGATGTCACCTTCCCCTCGGCGTCGAACTGGATCCGGTGCACCGTGCCGTCGGAGAAATTGCCCACGTACAAGTTGCCCTGGTCGTCGAAGGCCAGGCCGTCAGCGCCCAAGGGCAGCTCTTTGTTGTACGTTTTGATGGTGGCGATCAGGTGCGGATCTTCCAGTTCGTTTTCGGCCAGTTGGACGACAGCGTCTTCGAGCTCATCGAGCTTGAAGCGGAACACGCCGCTGGTGGCGGGGTGCGATTCCGTATCGATCTGGGTTTCGCTCACGTACAAGTGTCCGTCGTGGACAATGACGGCGTTGGAGACGTGGAACCCGGTCACCACGGGCACGATTTCCTGCGGCTGGCCGTCTTTCATCTTGATCCGCACCACGCGCGACCGGCGCTTGCCCTCCTGCTGGAAATCGGCCAAGAACAAATCACCGGAAGGTGCCACGCACACGCCCAGCGGCCCCATGGGTTTGCCGGTCTCAGGGTGGTTGGGCAGTTCGAGGAACTCTTCCATGCGGTTGTCCGGGGTGATCTTCACCAGCCGCGCCCCGGCCTTCAGGTCGTTGAAGTTCGGCACCGACAAGACCACGTCGCCGTCGGGCAAAAGCGCCATGGCATCGGGTGTGTTGCAGATGTCGGTGGGCAGCTGGATCAAGAGTTCGGCCTTCTTGAGCGGTTGGCCCGAGCTGACCCCCTCCGACGCCGGCTCATCGGTGGCGGATCGCGCGGCCGTTGCCTCCGCCGACGATGGGGCTGCCGGCGACCCGCCCCCGGTCGGCTCGATCGGCGAGTCTCCGGAGCCACACCCCACCGTAACGAGCCAAACCAGAAGCCCACAGCAACCGAACCAGAAGCCCGTCTTGCCCATCGTCTCTTTCATCACTGTCCCTCCTCAGTCAGTCCAAACCCAGCGCGGCTCGAGGCCGCCCATGGTAGCCTTTCCTGCGCTTGCAACCGAAATACACCCGGCTCGCCGGGGCCACGCTACAGAAGTGGCGCTGTTGAACTACCACGGCTTCCCCCCGTCCTAGGCCTTGTAGCCTCAGCACCGCTGCTTGCCGTGCTCCCGCTTTGCAGTCCATAACAGGATAGCGACATCGGTACGTCATATCGACACCCACCCGGGCTCACCGGCGTTGCGGCCGGTGGACGGACGCCTGCCACCTGCGGCCATCGCCAGCGGCCTCCGGAGGGGGGCGGAGAGAGCGAAACCGTTTTCCGCAAGCAACGACGGTCCCCGCCGTGCGGCTCCCTTGTCGTATCCGTTCACAGGGTGTTGGGGAGGGGATGGTGGCGTGATAGAAGGCGCCGAGGAGAGAGCAAGGCATTGGGGCAGCAGCAAAGAGGTGTTCAGGCCGCTCGATGCGAAA
>DQVB01000628.1 GCA_015661985.1 Planctomycetota bacterium
CCGCCACCGACCGCCCCTCCGCCAAATTGAGAATGATCGAGTACCGGGTTTTGAGCCTGGCGTCCTTGCACTTCGTACATCTCTTCTCCATCCTCCGCCTGTCCTTCCGCGGAATCCTGGGAATAGTACCGTCCATGGGAATCCCTCCTGCGAGCCTCGTGTCCGGGGTGCGAGTAATCCGCAGCAATTCGCATTGTCCGGCTTTTTTCCCGACTTGCTACGATCCGAATCCTGCTGCCGAATGGCGCACGGTCATTTGCGTCCGGAAGCCCTGCGCAGGAACTTCACGGGCAGAGGAGGACACCCCGGTTCAGTTTCGACGAGGATGTACGCTTCTGCGAAACTCACTCCCCATTCGGCGCCGCCTGGCCAAGGCAGCGGTCGATCCGGGCCAGCGTGGGTTGGTCGGCATACAGTTTCTCGTGGGCATAGGGGAAGAGTTTGGGCGTGGCCCCCAGGACCTTGCAGGCGGCGGTGGCCTCGGCGCGTCGCCCTTGCGCCTCGGGGCGGCCGAAGAACTTGCGCTGGCCCCGGAAGACGGTCCCGCAGGCACAAATCACCTCGTGCCCGGCCTCTGTCAACAAGGCGATCAGCCGCCGGCGCCCGACTCCGGGTCGTCCGGATGACCGCCGAAGACGGCGCCCCGCAGCCTTTCGCTGGCTGGCCGGTCCGCCTTCACGGCCGCCGTGGCGGCGGCCAACAACCGGTCTCCCAGGGCCCCTGCGCCGGAGGCCTCGAGCCACCTGCGCCGTGAGGAACGTTCCGGATCATCGCTCCAGGCGTTTGCCATGAGCGGGCCTTCCGCTTCCTCAAAGCCAGGTTCCAGTCACACATCCCGTCGGGGCCGGGATGCACGCGGCTCTGGTTTCCGGCGCCCCGCCGACCTGGCGGCGCGAGTCGCTCATAGAAGCATCGAGGGCGGCGCGGGCCTGCTCCCGGCCCCGCTTATTGCCCCGACTGCGAACCCGGCGCCGCCGGTTCGGCTGCCTCCGAGTCGGTCTGTTCCGCTTCGCCTTTTTCTTCGGCCGGGCCGAGCAGTTTTTCCAGCTCCGCCCGCAGTCGCGGCCCGCGCGGATTCAGCGCCACGACCTTCCCGTCGGCGCCGATGAGCACCAGGGAGGGAATGGCGAAGACGCCGTAGTAATCGCCCAGCGACTCGATCATCCCTTCCGGCTTGGGGGCGTTGTCAGCCAACACCAGCCAGGGCACCTGGTTGTCTTTGACAAAGGCGGCCAAGGCGTCCAAGTCGCGATCCACGCTGACGCCAATCACTTCGAAGCCGCGATCACGGTACAGGTCGTAGTTTTCTCGGATGTGACGCATCTCGGCAATACACGGCGCGCACCAGGTGGCCCAGAAGTCCACAAGCACGACTTTGCCGCGGTAGTCATCCCAGCGGAACGGGTGGCCGTCGAGCGTGACGCCCTCGATCTTCATCTCGTTGCCCACCAGGGACAGGCGCCGCGCAGCGCCTTCGAGCCGTCCCGCATAGGAGGCGACCAAGGGGTCTTCGCTCTTGGCCAATAGTTTGGCAAACGAGCCGTAGACCTCGGCTGCCTTTTCGTCACCACCCTGGTATTCGGCCAGTTGCGCCACGGTCATGGCCAGGCCCACTGCGTCTCGACCCGGCGGCGCCTGCTGGAGGAACTCGGCCACCTCTGCGATGAGCTTGTCCAACGCATCAAGGCTCTCCGCGCGGAAGGAGCGCACCTTTCTCGTCAACAGCACTCCCTGGGCGACCCGGGCCAGATCCGGTTTGCCCGCCTTGCGCAGCTGCTCAGGAAAGGCCTCCATCTTGGCCGCGGCCTCGGCGTCGCCTGACCGACGGAGCAAGTCGAGGGCATTCAGCTTGTAACGCACAGCGATGGCCGCTTGCTCGGCGGTCGCCTCCTGGGCCAGGATCTTGTCGGCCGTCTCCAGCAGTGCCGTGCCCAGCTTCTTGCGGAACTGGTTGACCGCTTCAGGCTCGCGCCCCGAGGGCCGCAGCTGGCGAAGGGTCTCAACGTATTCGAGCAACTCTTGGAGCGATCCGTCCGGAACGGCAAACGGATCGGCCTGTTCGGCCGATGGCTCTTCTGCCGCTTCGGCCGGTCTTTGGCCGGGCTGCTGCGCGGGAGCCCCTTGGCCGGCGCGGCTTCCGGTCGAGGGCGAGTCCCCCGCATGGGGGGCGTCCTGTCCACAAGCGGGCACACCGACCAGGACAACCACCAGCAGGGGAGCGACCAGCTTGAAAAGCTCTCGACGCACATCTGCTACTGCTACATTCATGGTAAAACCTCTCTGGAAGGACCACGACCCACGCACAATTGTCTGTTTCGGGGCCTGCGGCCGACAGCCCCTCTGGGGCCGCTTGGCGACAGGTCCGACTGTCACAATGATCGCCGGGGGGATACCGCGAGCAAGCCCCCCTTTCGGCTAATGCCGATCCACTCCTCACTCGCCAGGGCCGCAACCAAGTGGGACGGATGCCAATACGGATTGCCAATATTGCCCATCCGTGCTCCGATCGGCTGCGTACCACAGGCGCATCATACCAAGGAAGACCCTACAGCTCTCCGTGGAAGCGGAGGATCATTTCCCAGGCTTCCTGGGGGGTGTCGGCGAAGCGGAACAGGTCCAGGTCGCTGTCGTCGATGGTCCCTTCGTCGGCCAGGAACTGGAAGTCCACCACCCGCTCCCAATACTCTCGGCCGAAGATGATGATGGGGATATCCTGCATCCGCTGCGTTTGGCGGAGCGTCATGGCGTCGAACAGTTCGTCCAGGGTGCCGAACCCGCCGGGGAAGACCACCAGGGCTTTGGCCCGCAGCAGGAAGTGGAACTTGCGCATGGCGAAGTAGTGGAATTGGAAGCAGAGCTCCGGGGTGATATACGGGTTTGGTTTTTGTTCTTTGGGCAGTCGGATGTTCAGGCCGATGGATTTGGCTCCGCTTTCGAAGGCGCCCCGGTTGGCCGCTTCCATGATCCCCGGCCCGCCGCCGGTGATGATCACGTATTCCAGCGTCTGCTGTCTTTGCCCATGCTGGGACACCATCGCGGCAAACTGGCGTGCCAATTCATAGTACCGACTCTTGGCCAAGATCCGTTCCGCGCGGGCCACTTCTCGCCGGCGGCGGGGATCGTCGGGCGTGTCAGCCAGTCGGGCTCGGGCCAATTCCAGATTTCGCTGCGCAGTGGCAGGATCGGCGATCCGGGTGCTGCCGAAGACCACGACCGTGGAAACGACCCGGTTCTCTTGGAGAACCAGCTCCGGTTTGAGCAACTCCAGCTCCATGCGCGTGGGCCGCAACCGCGGGTCACTCAGGAATTCCACATCGCGATACGCCACCCGGTAACTGCGGGAACGCAGAATCCGCTGGTAATTCTCTTCCACTCGCCGATCGTCACCCATCTGTCGTTTTCCGGACGCTCTGTTGGTTGTGTCCCCGTGGTCAGGCAACGTCTCCGAGGCCTGAGAGCCCCAAGCTACACGAACGGCACCGGCTGGGCAATGCCCGCCGATCCGACCGGCCGCCGCTTGCCGGGGATCGGCCCAGCGGGCCGGCTCCGGGGGGAGCTGTTGGGAGAGACTTTGGGGGCCGGTTGGCCTTCAGCGGTGGGCTAGAATTGGGTAGCCAACGCTTGCGGCCTTTTGGCCCGCGGGCTTTGGCTGTGCGAGTCGGATGGAGGGGGCAGCCAGACCGCCCAGGAGTGTCTTGCCAGGAGGATCGCTGATGGCTGTACTCTTTCCGCCTACGGGATATGCCCGGCTGGGCCCTCGCCCGGCCCGATGGGTGTTGATGCTGTTGCTAGTGCTGGCCGTGGGCCTAGTCGCGCTGAGTGTCTCGCCGCTCAAGATCAATAGAACCCGCAAAGATCGGGACGACGGCGACGGGGACATCGCCCTGTACTTGGCCGAGGTGGAGCGGATTCGGCGGGGTGAAGGGTATTACGAAGCGGCTGCAGCGGAACTGGCCCCCCGCGGCTATCCCACGCGCAGCGTGTTCAATTGGCGCACGCCGCTGCCCATGTGGTTGTTGGGAAAGCTCCCCGACCCGCAGCTGGGCCGGATCCTGCTGGGGCTTTTGGCCTGCGCCGCGGTGGTGTTGGGTTTCGAGGCCCTTGCCCGCGAGCAGGGTCACGGGCTGGGCCGGCCGTTGGTGGCTGGGGCGCTACTGGCCGGTGCGCTGCTTTTCTGTGGTCTGGAAGATGTGTTCGTCGCGCCGGTATTATGGGCCGGCGTCCTCATCGCTCTTTCGGTAGGCTGTTACGGCATCGGCCGACGCGGTTGGGGCGTTCTGTTCGGCGTGGCCGCGGTCTTCTTCCGCGAGTTGGCCCTTCCCTATGCCGTGGCCGCCGCTGGCATCTCGTGGTGGGAGGGGCGCCGTCGCGAATGTTTCGCTTGGGCTGTCGGCCTGGCCGCCTGGAGCCTTTTCTTCCTGGTCCATTCCCTTCACGTCCAACCGCTGATCGGGCCGGACGCGCGGGCGCACGAACACGGATGGGTGCGCCTGCTGGGCATACCCTTCGTGCTCGCCACCGTCCAAATGAACGCCTACCTCGTGCTGCTGCCTCAGTGGATCACGGCTCTGTATTTCGCGCTGGCCTTGCTTGGCCTGGCCGGCTGGCAAACGCCTTTGGGAAAGCGCGTCGGCCTGACGGCATGTCTGTACGCCGCTGCCTTTGCCGCGGTCGGCCAGGAGTTCAATCAGTACTGGGGTTTGCTCGTCGCCCCGCTATGGAGTTATGGGGCCGCCCAAGCCCCTGGCGCGTTGCGGGATCTGGTGCGGGCTGCTCAGATTCCCTGCCCACGACTCCGCCGCGGCTCGGGAGTCCCAAGCCACGGTTGACAGCCGACTCGGGGCAGCTCAGAATGGCCCTGGCGATGGTGGGCAAGCCTCCCGGAAAGGGCACCACGTTCTTCCAGCAGACAAAGGGTCGACTGATGAAAGCGCACACGACGGACAAGGACAAACCAGCAGCAGGAAACGAACAGGCCTCGCGGCGTCAATTCCTTCAGCGCTCCGGCGGCCTCGTGGCCGGCGCCGCCTTGACTTCTGGTTTGGCCGCCAGGAGTTACGCCGGGGAGGACAACACGATCCGGGTTGCCCTGGTCGGGTGCGGCGGCCGGGGTACCGGGGCGGCGGCGAACGCCCTGTCCACCGAGGGCCCCACCAAGCTGGTGGCCATGGCCGACGTGTTCGAAAGCCGACTCCAATCCAGTTTGAAGCGGTTAAGCGGCCAGTTCGGCAAACAAGTGGACGTGCCGCCGGACCGCCAGTTCGTCGGCTTCGACGCCTACCGCAAGGCGATCGATTGTTTGCGTGCGGTCGACGTGGTGCTCCTGACCACACCGCCGGCCTTCCGCCCGCTGCACCTGGAATACGCCGTGGAGAAAGGTGTCAATGTCTTCATGGAGAAATCCTTCGCCGTGGACGGTCCCGGTATTCGGCGAGTGCTCAAGGCAGGCGAGGTGGCCTCGAAGAAGAACCTGAAGATCGTTGGCGGACTGAACCAGCGTTATGCCTTTGCCAATCAAGATGCCGTGCGGGCCGTTCGCGAGGGGATGATCGGTGAGGTGGTCACCTGCTGGGCCTACCGCGAGCACGGGCCCGTAGGCTTCAAGCCGCGCGAACCGGGATTGAGCGAGCTGTTGCACCAGATCCGCAACTACTCCTGCTTTACGTGGACGAACGGGAGCTTCATGCTCGATTGGCTCATCCACAACATCGACGTCTGCTGCTGGGTCAAGGACGCCTGGCCGGCTTCCGCCCAAGGCCAAGGAGGACGTCAAGTGCGCCAGCAGCCGGACCAACTGTTCGACCATTACGCCGTGGAGTACCGCTTCGCCGACGGAACGCGACTGTTCGCCCAAGGGCGGCACATGGCGAACTGCTGGGGGTACTTCGGCGTCATTGTCCACGGGGCCCGCGGGTGCGCCTACCTGGGCGAAGGCACACGCAGGTTTGGCATCTACAAGGGTTGGCTGGAGGAAGACGCCGACCAGCTCTGGAAGCCGCCGCGCACGAACAATTCGTACCAGACCGAACATGACGTGCTCTTTGAGGCCATTCGCCAGGACAAAGCGCACAACGACACCCAGCGCTGCGCCTATGCCGCGCTGTCCGGTATCCTGGGACGCATGGCCGCCGAATCGGGCAAAGAAGTCACCTGGGAGCAGGCGCTCAACTCGGATCTCGTTCTGGCCCCTGGTCTGGACGACTTCACCATGGACTCCGAAGCCCCCGTCAAACCAGACGCCGAAGGCCACTACCCGATCGCCATGCCGGGCTTCACCAAGGCGTTCTGAGCTCTTCGGCGATCACCGCGTTACACCTCCCTGGCCGACAGGGTACCCCATGCAAATGATACGCCGCCGGAGCGCAACAGGGTGCGCACCACCCACCAGATCCAAGCCAGTGGGCATCCTTCCGGTGGGTCGCGTCCGGCCTTGCCTGCATCCAGCATACGGCCACCTGTTTCACCTGCAGGGGAACACACCTATCCCCCGCAGGCCCGGGATCCCCGCGGCCTTCGTGGTGGTGTCCACCCTCCTGGCTCATCGAAGCTGCACTGGCCTGGATTCCCACGGCCCCCTTTCGACTTGACATTTTCATGCCGGCACGGCCGGTTGACATTTTCATGCCGGCACGGCCGGCCGGTGTTAGTTTTTCTCTACATGCCACGGCGGTCAGCCGAGCACGAACCGCAGGCGTTTGCGCCCCAGCTGGTTCGTTAGCGGCACCGTCGGGGCCTCGTGCCCCAGGTCGGCCACCACCAACTGCCGTATCGGGCCTTCATACCCGGGCAGTTGGACCCGCTGATCCAGAATCCGGGGCGTCCGGTACCGACGCTGCACGCGCTCCAGTTCGATCCGCCGCCACGCCGACGCCGGCGCGGAGCCGATCTGGTGAAGTAGCTTCTGCGAGCGACGCCGCAGCGTGGTATACCGGGGAACAGTTTGAAATCTCCTAACGCGGCCCATCGGCCACAACGACGTAGCCGCGTCGTAGCCGCGTCGTAGCCGCGTCTCTCCGAGACGCGGTGTCCGTCTCGGAGAGACGGACCTACGTGGGGGCCGCCACACCCGGAAAAACCGAACTGCTCGCGGTATGAACCGAATCC
>DQVB01000170.1 GCA_015661985.1 Planctomycetota bacterium
CGCAGCCGGTCGGGCGCCGGGCGCGGGCGCCTCGGGTCGACCCTCGCTCAGCGGCGCCAATTGGGGGTAAGCCGGCACACTTTCGGGGCCTTGAAGGCGACCGTCCCGGGCCGCTGTTTCCCCTTCCGGCGGGCCCGAAACGGGACGAGGTGATCCGCCTGGTTGTACGGTGTCAGTGGCTTGTCCAAAGGGCTCCACGGTGGTCAATCCGGCGGGCGGTACCGCCGGAGAAGCCTCTGAGTCGCTGGTGGCCGGGGTGATTGCCCTGCCATCACTCGTGTCACCCCCTTCCGGTGATGGACGGCGGAGCGGATTGGCTTGCTGACGGCCATCGCTTGGTTCGGCCGACGGGCCACGCCCGACGGATCGGGCCGAGGGAGTCGATCGCCCAGCCATCTGGTCTGACACCGCTAGCGGTTCGGCCGACTCTTGCATCCCAGCGGCTCGCCCCTGCGCGCTTCGCTGCGCTTGGGCAATGGCCATCAATCCCAGGACCACGACCGTGGCCAATGCCGCCATTCGCAGGAGAATACGTTTCATGAGGACCAAACCCCCATTCTCGCCGAACTCACAGACGTCCTAATCCGGCTAATCCGGCCGCGGCATGAAGACGGGCCGCACCGCTGCCCAGCAGCGACCACCCGCCGTCGACGCCGCCCCGGGTCGGCAGGCGCATACGGACCGTCGCCAATCGGTAGGGTAAGTACCAAAATCGGGCGACCGCGGGAAGGGCACTTTTGGAGCGGCCTGGAGCGGCTGACGTGCAACCCGCCTCCCGGCGGGGGATTTTTCCGCCTTTAGCCGTTTTGGCCGGGACGCTACAATCTCCCGACTTTGGCAAATCGCAGGGGGGCGCAAAGGCGGACTTTACGACGTGCGCTGGTGGTTCCCATTGACCGCGGGAGTTCTGGCGGCCAGCCTGTGCGCTGGTTGCGCGAACCTGGCTGGCCCCAACTGGTCCGATCCGGGGACAGCCCCAGAGCAGCGGCTCCGCGCCCAGATCTTCGATCCATACCCGGAGAACGAAGCGGGCCCGGAGATCATCGGCAGCCGGCCCCGCGACTACGACAGGGGGGTGCCGGAGGTTGAACGGGCGCGGCGCCTGTCGCGCCGCTTGGGTTGGTAGGCGGCTGGCTGGCCGGGGCCGACTTCCCCGCCGGGCTTGCTCGACTGCCCGGTGATGCTCTTCTGGTAAGGGCTTGGCGAGGGACGTGTGCGCGTGGCCCTGTCCTCCCGCCTGCCTGGCGGTTATGATGCATGCGTGGTGGGCCATTGTGCCCCAGGTGTTTGGGCAGGTGGGGCAAACGGGGCAAGCTTTTGGTGCGGCTCGACGTTCACGATCTCCCTTTGCTCCATCTGGGTGCCGACGTTTGGTTTTCGATCCATGGGCGGCTCGCGACAGCGTGGAGTTTCGGGCCAATCCCGACGGGAGGAGCGTTCTGCGGTGGAGGGCCAGCGGTTACAGAAGGTGTTGGCCGCTGCCGGGCTGGGCAGTCGTCGGGCGTGCGAAGAGCTGATCTTGACCGGGCGAGTCGAGGTCGACGGCCGGGTGGTGACCGAGCTGGGGACGCGGGTGGATCCGGAGCGGCAGCGGATTCGCGTGGACGGCGAGCTGCTGGCGCGGCCCAAGCGGGTTTATTACGCCGTGAATAAACCTGCGGGGGTTGTCTGCACCCATCGGGATCCTTCGGGTCGGCCGCGGGTCGTCGATCTGGTGCCGAGTTCGACCCGGCGGCTGTTTACCGTGGGACGGCTTGATCTTCACAGCGAAGGGCTCATCCTGGTGACCAATGACGGTGAGCTGGCCAACCGGCTCATGCACCCTCGCTATCGGATCGCCAAGCGCTACCGGGTATTGGTTGCCGGCTATCCGGAGCGGAGCCAGTTGGCCAAGCTTCAGCGGGGTGTGCATTTGGCCGAGGGAGTGGCCCGTGTCGCGGCCATTCGGGTCAAGGCACGGCACAAGAAGAGTACCGTGCTGGAGATGGTGCTCACCGAGGGTCGCAACCGCGAAATCCGCCGGCTGTTGGCGCGCATCGGGCACAAGGTGGTGCGGCTGGTCCGGATCGGCGTGGGCCCGGTCCGTTTGGGAACGCTGGCCCCGGGGCAGTACCGCCCTTTGACCCGGGGTGAGATCGAAGCGCTGCGTCGGGCCACGGGTTTGGCGTAGCAGTGCTGGGCGGAGTTCGTCGCTTCCAGCCTGGGCTGTCACGTGCCGCACAGATGGCGGCACGACCCCGTCGGGAGGCGGGCCGACTCAGTTGGATCAGTTTGTGCGGGGCCCCGTGGCAGGGATTCGGAGTCCCTTTCGGCGGGAGTTCGGTCCCGGAAATCGAACGAATTGTGCCGGGACGATCGGAACGGGTGAGGTTGAAGGAGCATCCGTGGTGGGATCAATCCTATGCGCCGGCGCCGACAGATGGCACGGCCGGGTGGAGATTGTGGAGAATCGGGCGGTTGCCCGGGAGACGTACATGGTGCGATTCGGTTGCCCGCGGATTGCGGCGGCCATCGTGCCGGGCCAGTTTGTGATGATTCGGCTCCCGGAGTGTGCCGACCCGTTGCTCGGCCGGCCTTTCGCTATGTGGGACGTGGTGCCGGATGCCGAAGGCAGCCCGTGGGGGTTGGAGGTGATCTATTTGGTCGTGGGCAAGATGACCAGCCGGCTGGCGCGGATGCAGCCTGGTTCGGCGCTGGAAGTGTGGGGCCCCCTGGGCAACGGCTTCCCGCCGGCCCCGACCGACCATCTGGTCATGGTGGCCGGGGGGATCGGTCAGACGCCTTTCCTGACGCTGGCCAAGCAGTACCTGGGCCAGGCCCGCTTTGGTCAACCGCCCCGATCGGTACCGATTGCCCGGCGCGTGACGTTGTGCTACGGGGTGAGGTCCCAGGAGTACTTGGCAGGGGTAGACGATTTCCGCCGCCTCGGCGTCCACGTGCTGGTGAGTACCGAGGATGGGTCGGCCGGTCAGCGGGGCCTGGTGACCGAACTGGTTCGTCCCGCCGTCGAAGCGACGACGTTGGCCACCCGGATCGCCTGTTGCGGCCCTGAACCGATGATGGCCGCCACGGCTCGCCTGGCGCGCCAATTGGGCCTCCCTTGCCAGGTCTCGCTGGAGACGCCCATGGCCTGCGGCGTGGGGATTTGCTTCAGTTGCGTGGTGCGCTTGCGCCATTCCTCCGGCGGCTGGGATTACCGGCGAGTGTGCGTCGAAGGGCCTGTCTTCGACGCCGAACAGGTCGATTGGGAAGACCAGCCCAGCGAGCCGGGCGAGGCTGAGGGCGGTACGTCGGGACGCACGCGTTCACGGGGCGGACAACGCTGAGCGGTGTGTGTCGGAACGATTCGGCAACCAGCCGTTGTCCGGAAAACCTGATCGCCCGCGGTGTGAACCGCCCGCCGGCCGATCATTGGTGCACCTGTCGGGCCACCGGAGCCGGAGGGCAACCAGCAGGAGGAGATCGACCGATGGGCAGCAAGACGCAGCCGAGCCGGGCGCCTCTGGCCATGCGGCGGCAGTTCCTCGGAGAGGCGGCCGGGGCGGCGGCAGGCAGCTCGTTGGCCACCATCTTCGGACCGCTGCCGGGGGTCCACGCGGGCGCGAGCGACACGATCCGCATTGGCCTGGTGGGTTGCGGCGGCCGAGGCAGCGGGGCGGCCGTGCAAGCGATGAACGCCGATCCCGGCTGCAAGCTGGTGGCCATGGGCGACCTGTTTCGGGACAGGCTCCAGTCCAGCCGCGAGCGGCTCAAGGCGCTGGGCGGCCGGAGGTTCGACGTGCCGGACGATCGCTGTTTCATCGGCTTCGACGCCTACCGGCACGTGATCGACTGCGCCGACGTGGTGCTGCTCGCCACCCCGCCCGGCTTCCGCCCTCAGCACTTCAAGGCTGCGGTCGAGGCCGGCAAGCACAGCTTCCTCGAGATCACCGCCGGTGTCGACGCCCCGGGTGTACGCACCGTGCTGGAGTCCGCCGAACTGGCGAGGAAGAAGAACTTGGCCGTCGTCTCCGGCTTCTGCTGGCGCTACAACTTCGCTTTGCGGGCGGCCGCCGAACGGATCCATGATGGCGCCATTGGTGAGCTGCGCGCCCTCTACGCCACTTACTACCGAGGCAAGCTGTACCACAAGTACCCTGGCCCGCGCGGGCCGAGCATGACGGAGCTGGAATGGCAGATCCGCGACTGGTACGGTTACCTGTGGCTGTCCGGCGATGTGACGATCGTCGGCTCGGGCGGCCACAGCGTGGACAAGATGTCGTGGTGGCTGCGCGACCAGATGCCGACCAAGGCGGTGGCAGTGGGCGGACGCGTGGTGCCCATCGAAGGCCAAAACACGTTCGACCACGCCTTCGTTGCGTACGAGTACGCCAGTGGAATTCGCGGCTTCCTCGGCTGCCGATCGCTCGCCGGATGCTACAACGAGAACGCCGACTACGTGATCGGCACCAAGGGCATCTGCACGATCGGCCGGGGGCGCATGCCGGTGATCGAAGGCGAAACGAACTGGCGCTACCAGGGGCCGCAGAACAACATGTACCAGACGGAGCACGACGAGCTGTTCGCCTCGATCCGAGCGGGCAAGCCGATCAACGACGGCATCCGGATGGCCCATACCACCCTGATGGCCCTCATGGGCCGCATGGCCGCCTACACGGGCCGGGAGATCACGTGGGAGCAGGCCCTGGGTTCGCAACAAAAGCTCGTCCCCGACCAGCTCGACTGGGACACCAAGATCGACACACCGCCGCTGGCCGTTCCGGGCACAACAACCTTCAGCTGATCGGGAACCGCCGCAAAGGGCCGCCGTATGGAGGTGGGCGACCCGCCCACGATGGACGGCAATCGCTCTGCTGTTGGAGCGCGGCCGAAGGAGATCATCCCAGGGCCACATCCAGCACCATCATCACGGCAAACCCCGCCATGGCACTTATGGTGGCCACGTCGGTCGCTTCCTCGCTGCCCTGTGACTCGGGGATCAGCTCCTCGACGACCACGTAGATCATGGCCCCAGCAGCGAAGGCCAACGCGTAGGGCAACAGTGGTTGGGCCAAACCCACCGCCGCGGCGCCCAGCACCCCAGCGACCGGTTCTACCATGGCCGAAGCTTGCCCGTAGGCAAAGGCCTTAAAGCGGCTGAAGCCGTCGCGGCGCAAAGGCATCGACACCGCGGTGCCTTCGGGGAAATTTTGCAGCCCGATTCCGATAGCCAAGGCAATGGCCGCCCCCAGCGTGGCTGACTCCAGCCCGTAGGCCACCGCCCCAAAAGCGACGCCTATGGCCAACCCCTCCGGGAAATTGTGCAAGGTGATAGCCAGTACCAGGAGTGTGGTTCTGCGCCAAGCCGTGTGTACCCCTTCCGGCTTGGTCGTGCCTGGATGCAAATGCGGCAGCAGCTTGTCGATCAACCACAAAAAGGCCCCGCCCGCCAGGAACCCCACGGTGGCCGGTATCCACGCCGGCAAGGGGCCGTCCTCGGCCATCTCGATTGCCGGGGCCAACAGCGACCAGTAGCTGGCGGCGATCATTACCCCAGCTGCCATCCCAAGCATGGCGTCCAGCAGTTTGCGGCTGGGAGCCTTGGCAAGGAAGACCACCGCCGCCCCAAGGGCTGTGACCAGCCAAGTAAAAAGGGTAGCAAGAAAGGCCTGAACCACCGGATCACAATTGGCGAACCATTCGCCCATGCCGCCTACTCCACTTCTGCTCTATGATCCCCCGTCGCCTGGCGCGCCCCGCGGTCATGTCTTTTTACGCTGCGGCAGCTGTTCAGGCCAGTCCACCAGAATGACGGCCCGGCGCTGTCCAGAAAACGGGGCAGCGAAGTCTTGCAATAACCGCGGTCGGTGATAAGCTAGGCGCACGGTTAGCGCGGGTTGGGTTGGGGATGTCCAGCCCTGGCTGCTTGACGCGGCGGAGGTGGCCGGGCATTCGCAGCGGGCAACACGACCAGCACGACTGGTATTCCGCCTGTCCGGCCGAGGCATCCAGGGGGGGCTCGGGCCGGCAGAACTCGGGGGTTGGCTGGACTCTGGGTACGAGCCATTTTCGCCCTCGTGGGCTGCGGTCCGGCGATGGTTTGGTTGAGGCCTGAGTCGGTCAGGCACACACTCGGATTCCTGGAGCCGGAGTCTTTTCATGCGCCGGGCCGGCACGATTCTGTGGATTGGGGGATCATGCCTTTTGTTGGCAGCGGGTTGCGGGGGGATGGTCTGGGCTGGCCAGCCCCCGGGGCCGGTGTCCGTGCAGGCGGTTTCCCGGGCCGGGTTGGGCCGTTATCGGCCGGGCCGATGGGGGATTGTCACCGCCCAGGCTACGAACCGTTCGGACCAGCCTGCGGAGGCGATGGCGACGGTCTACGTGGCCGGCCAGTCGCGCCACCAATATGCGCGGCGCATGTGGCTCCCGCCGCGCAGTTACCGCCGTTCCTGGTGTCCACTCAAGATGCCGGACATCCCGCGGCGGTACGGCGCGGTGGAGGTCGTTTCGCTGGCCGTGGGCTATCAGGGGGGCATGGAGGTCCTGTGGGAAGACGCGTCCGGGAATCGGCGGCCTTCGGGACTGCTGCCGTTGGATCATGTCCGAGGCACGACCGCCTCGGTGGGCCATCGCCGCTTGAGTTCGCCCTTCGGAGAGGAGCCGGAGGCGACGGAGGAGGTCCGGCGTTTGGTGCAGGCGTTCAACGAGGCGGGCGGCCTGCCCATGATCGTCCTGGGCTTGGGTGGGAAGTTCCTTGTACCGATCCCGGAAGCCTTGGACGGGCTGGACTACCTGGTCGTTGCGGGCGACCAGTTGGCCACCGACGCCGCGGCGCTGCGAGCGGTGCGGCAGTGGCTGCTGGGCGGCCGCACGCTCTGGGTGACGCTGGACCGGGTCAGCCCGCACACGGTGGAGCTGTTGCTGGGCGATGTGTTCGATTGCCAGGTGGTGGACCGGGTGGGGCTGACGTCGGTCGAGATCCAAGACGGGAAAACGGGCGAGCCGGTTGGGGACGAGGGTCCGCAAGAGTATGAGGACCCGGTGGAGATGGTGCGCGTGGTGACTTCAGGGGCGGAGGTGATTTACCGGGTGAACGGCTGGCCAGCTGCCTTGCTCTATCGGGCCGGACGGGGCCGGGTTTTCATCACGACGTTGGGGCCGAGGGGTTGGCTGCGCCGGCGGCAGGCGGACGAGCCGCCTCCGTTGCGGGCCCCTTACTATCCGCCGTGGACGGCCACAGGGGCGCTGCTTCAGCTGGCTTACCGGATGGTCCAGCCGCCCAGCGTGACCCCCGAGTTGGAGCCCCACAGCTTGGCTCCTTTCCTCTCAGAACAGATCGGCTATCGCATCTTGCCTCGCGGCACGGTCCTCAGCACGCTGGGCGGGTTCTGTGTGGTTGTCGGTTTGGCCGCCTTGTGGTTGCGGCGTCGTGGGCGGGCTGAACGACTCATCTGGGTGGTCCCCCTGTTGGCCACGGTCGCGGCTGCGGCGTTGGTCGCCCTGGGGGCTCGCAGCCGGCAAGCCGTACCGCCCACGGTGGCCATGGGCCAAGTGGTCTACGTGGAGCCGGGGATGGGCGTGGCGGAGGCATCGGGGCTGATGGCTTTGTACAATCAAAAGGCTCACCGGGGTCCGCTGGGTGCGCGCCGTGGCGGCCTCTTCAACCCCGATCTGTCCGGCGGTGAGATGCGGACCCGGCGGATGGTGTGGACCGACCTGGACGCTTGGCACTGGGAAAACGTCACGTTGCCGCCCGGGGTGCGGATGGCCTCGTTCCGCCAAACGATCAGGTTGGATCAGCCGGTGGACTGCCGCGCCCGCTTCGACGCTGAGGGGTTGATGGGCACCTTGGTTCCCGGGCCCTTGGGCGGCGCGTCGGATCCGGTCCTCGTGTTGCCCGGCGGCGGGACCATGGCCCCGCGGCTTGCGGAAGACGGCCGCTTCGTGGCCGGCCCGGCCGAGGTATTGGCCCGCGGCCAATTCATCGGGGCGGAGCTGCTGGACGACCGCCAGCGGAGGCGGCAAGTGGTCTACGGCCGGCTGCTGACCGACCGGACGCTTCGACGCACGGACCGCCCGCTGTTGCTGTTTTGGGCCCCCCCGCTCGATTTGGGGTTCCGTTTGCCCGAGGACGCCCGGCAGACCGGTTCGGCGTTGGTCATGGTGCCCTTGCGGATCGAACCCAGCGCCCCGGGCACTCGGGTGAGGGTTCCTTCGGCGTGTTTGCCCTTCCGCTGTGTGGAGGGTCTGGAGACCCATCGTTCGGCGGCGTACAACAACCAGCACGGCGAATGGCTCGAATGCCGGACACCCAGCCGGGTGTGGCTCCGATTTCAGGTGCCGCAGTCGGTCTTGCCGCTGGCGGTCGAGGAGGCCACGTTGACGGTCCGGATCGAGGCCCCGGAGCGGGAGGTGGAGCTGCAGGCCGTGGCCGAGGGCCAGGCGAGGACGTTGGTGCGACGAGAAAGTCCCATGGAGAGCATCCAGGTCGAGGTGGACGAACCGGGACTTCTCCGTTTGGACGCCGACGGAGGCCTGATCTTGGGCATTGTGGTGGGGCAGCAGAAGACCGAGGGGCCGGTGCTGACGGTGGACGGCAAAGGGTCTTTGCCTTGGAGGATCGAGCACGTGGCGCTGGAGCTGGTCGGCACGGTGCTCGCTGGCCCGTCGGTCGAGGTGGCCCGCACGGGCCGCCGAGGGACCAGGTGAACGGTCGACGGAAAGCATGGGGAACCGGGATGGCTTTTTAACGGCCCGTACGGCGAAAGGGAGCCAACCATGTCGGCGGACGAACCTGTGGTGGTGACACGCCATTTGACCAAGCGATTCGGGAGCTTGACTGCGGTGGACGACGTCTCCCTCTCCCTGCACCGCGGCCAAATCCTCGGTTTCATCGGGCCGAACGGCGCGGGCAAGACGACGACGATCCGGATCCTGGTCGGGCTGATGCGACCCACCAGCGGATCGGCCAGCGTGGCCGGGGCGGACTGTGTGCGCGAGGCGCGGAAGATCAAACGGCTGGTGGGCTACATGCCGGACAACTTCGGCTATTACGACAACATGCGGGTGCGCGAATACCTGGACTTCTTCGGTGCGGCCTTCGGGCTGTCTCGCCGACGGCGAAGGCGGCGGATCGATGAGGTGATGGAGATGACCGGCTGTCGCGACCTGCAGGATCGCTTTGTGGAGAGCCTCAGCCACGGGATGAAACAGCGCGTCGGATTGGCGAGAACCCTGCTGCACGATCCCCAGGTGCTCATCCTGGATGAACCGGCCAACGGACTGGACCCAGAAGCGCGGATCGAGATGCGCCAGATCCTGGTGCGATTGGCCCGCATGGGAAAGGCGTTGCTGGTGACCAGCCATATCCTCCCGGAACTGGCCCGGATCTGCGACCAGGTGGCCATCCTCAGCCGCGGCAAGCTCCGGGCCTTCGGCACGCTGGCCGACATCATGCGTAGCGTGAGTCGACGGCGGATGATCGAGCTGCAGCTGCTCGTCCGCGATCAACTGGACGAGGCGGCGCAGCTGATCCGTCAGGCGATCGAGGAGGATGGCCAGGTGGTGGCGTCGGCGACGGAAAACGTGGTACGGTTCCGCACCAGCCGGTCGGAGACGGAGATGAGCGATCTGTTGGAGCGCCTGATCCAGCAGGGGATCAAGGTGGCCCAGTTCCGCGAAGTCCACACGGATCTGGAGGACGCCTTCCTTTCGGTGACCCGCACCGACGGACAGCCGGCCGCGGCGGCAGTTTCGGGAGAGCGATCGTGACCAACCCGATCATCGAACGGGAGCTGGTCGGTGCCCTGCGCACGCGCAAGGCGGCGGCCTTCCTGGTAGGCGTGGCCGTCTTGTTCACTGTGATCGTAGCGCTGCGCTGGCCGACCGATGCCCGAGTGGCCCTTTCCGGTTCGGGCTCTCAGCAGATGTGTCGGTTGTTCGCCTACGGTCTTTTGGCGGCCCTCCTGCTGCTGGTGCCCGGCTTTCCGGCCACGTCGATCGTGCGTGAGAAAAAGCAGGGGACGCTGGAGCTGCTGCTCAATTCGTCCATCAAGCCGTGGGGCATTTACCTGGGCAAGCTGGTGGGGGTGATGGGCCTTGTGGTCTTGTTGGTGGCCACGAGTTTGCCGGCCGCGGCGGCCTGTTACGCCATGGGCGGCGTGGGGCTCGGCCAGCTGGCCACGCTGTACTTGGTGTTGCTGGTGATGGCTCTCGAGTACACGGCCCTGGGACTGCTGGTCAGCAGCTACTGCAATTCGACCGATTCGGCGCTGCGCGTCACGTACGGCCTGGTGCTTCTGGCTGCCCTGGTCACCGTCGGCCCCCATCTGTTTCTGGAGGGCAAGGGCGGGCCGTACGCCCAACTGGCTGCCCGATTGCGCTACATTTCCCCGATTCCCGCCGTCATGGAGTTGGTGGGCCAAAGCGATTGGAGCGGGCGGGGGGTCATCTCGGCCAGGGGGGCGCCGGGGCGCTTCCTGCTGGTGGCCGTCATCAGCACACTGGCGATGATGGGTGCCACGATCGCCCGGCTGAACCACCGGATCTTCGACCGGGCGCGGCCCCAGGGGCGGATCACCGACGAACGATCGCTGGTGGTTCGCCTCTTCCGCCGCCTGGTCTTTCTGGTCGACCCGCAGCGGCGCAAACGGGGTATCGCCCCCTTGGTCAATCCGGTGATGGTCAAGGAGTTCCGCAGCCGCCGCTTCGGCCGTATCCACTGGGTCCTTCGCTTGGTGGCTGCCTGCGCCGTGATCTCGTTGACCCTGGCGTACCTGACCACCGCCGGCACCCTGGACTGGGGCGTGGAGACCATCGGCGGGATCATGGCCATGCTCCAGGTGGGTTTGATCGTGCTGTTGGCGCCCAGCCTGGCAGGAGGCCTGATCAGTTCGGAGCGGGAAAGCGGCGGCTGGGAACTGCTCAGGATGACGCCCTTGTCGGCTCGCTCCATCGTGTGCGGCAAGCTGATGAGCGTCCTGTGGACCCTCTTGCTGGTGCTGCTGGCCACTGTGCCCGGGTATTTGGTGGTGATCGCCATCAAGCCGGAGCTGTGGTATCAGGTTTCCCGGGTGCTGGTGTGTCTGGTGTTGACCGCCGTGTTCGCCATGCTGTTAAGCGCGGCGATGAGCAGCATCTTCCGGCGTACGGCAGTGGCCACAGCGGTCGCGTACACGCTGCTGGTCGGCATTTGCGGCGGCACGCTTCTGATTTGGTTCGCCCGGAACGCCCCCTTCGGCCGGGAGGTGGTGGAGGCGGCCCTGAAGCTGAACCCGCTGGCCGCGGCTCTGGGGATAATCCGCATGGCTGACTTCGCCCAATACGATCTGCTGCCGGCCAACTGGTGGATCACCGGCTATCTGTCGGCCGCGTGTCTGTTGATCCTGGTGTTTCAGACGTGGCGGCTGACGCGGCCCCAATGAAGGTCATTGTCGATGAATATGGTTGCGGAGTGGATGGGGGGTGACCGGCGAGGGCGTGCTGGGGGAGTCGTCGCCGGGGCTGTGCTGTTGGCCGTCTCGGTTGCTGCGGCCGGCGAGCCGGAGATTGAGTTGGCCATGTACGGCGACCCGAGGGTGACGATCCCGGATGTGGAGGAGACGATATCGCCCGAGCTGCTTCCGCTGTGGCTCCAGGCGTTGGCAGCGCCCGAGGCGGATTTGCAGCGCCAGGCGGCCGACGCGATCGCCATGGTCCATCAGAATGGTTTGAGGGATATGAGCGAAGCGGCCGACTCGCTCATGGCCTTGTTGCGGCGCGAGGATCTGCATCCGGTGGTGGCCCAGGCGGTTTGCCGCTGCCTAGTGGTGCTCGACGCCCGCCAGGCCGCCGACTTGCTGTACGAGTGGGCCAGGCGGCAGCCGGGCGAGCTGGCCCGGATCGTGGAGCCCGCCCTGGCTCGATGGGATTACCGCCCCATCCG
>DQVB01000392.1 GCA_015661985.1 Planctomycetota bacterium
ACAGAGTAATAGGCTTCATAGACGACAATAGGAAGCTCCACGGGACGAAACTCGGCGGGGTACCCATTTTGGGCGACACGTCACAGATTAAGGACGTGGCCGCCCGTGTGGGAGCGGGTACAGTCTTGGTCGCGGCTGATAGCCTGCCAGGGCCGCAACTGCGGCGGCTGATGGAGAGCTGCCAATCGCCCGACCTAACCGTGAAAGTCGTCCCTCGTGTGGAGGATATCATTACGGGCAAGTACAGCTTCCAGGTCCGCGATGTCAGTATTGACGACCTGCTCGGACGCGAGCCTGCGGAGTTGGACACCGGTGTGATCGGCGAGTTTCTGCGCGGACGCCGCGTGCTGGTGACAGGCGCCGGGGGGAGCATCGGTTCGGAGATGTGCCGCCAAGTGGCGAGATTCGGCCCAGAGGCGATTATCCTGGTGGAACGCTTCGAATCCGCTCTGTTTTCCATCCACAGGGAGTTGCAAGAACGCCCCGAACCGGTGAGGGCAATCGCCTGCGTGGGTGACGTCCTCGACCGACGCAGGATGTCTGCCATCTTCCGAAAACACCGGCCCGGCGTTGTTTTCCACGCTGCCGCCCACAAGCACGTACCCCTAATGGAAGAGAACCCCGGGGAAGCAGTCAAGAACAACGTGTTTGGAACAAGGGTTGTAGCCGACCTGGCCGCGGAGTTCGGCGTCGAGCGGTTTGTTCTGATTTCTACGGACAAGGCGGTCAACCCGAGGAGCGTCATGGGTGCAACCAAGCACCTGGCAGAACGGTATATTCATCTGATCGGGAGCCACTCGGAAACAAAGTTCATCGTGGTCCGTTTCGGGAACGTATTGGGGTCAAACGGCAGCGTTGTTCCGATCTTCCAGGAGCAGATTCGGCGCGGTGGTCCGATCACGGTGACTCATCCGGATATGCGCCGATATTTCATGACCATTCCGGAGGCGTCGGAACTGGTACTTCAGGCGGCAGCTATGGGTGAGGGTGGTGAGGTCTTTGTACTGGATATGGGGAAGCCTGTAAGGATTGTGGACCTTGCAATGGATATGGTCCGCCTTTCCGGCCTTTCCCCGGACGACATCCAGGTTCGGTTTGTCGGCGTGCGTCCCGGCGAGAAACTTGATGAGGAGTTGCGATTCGACGATGAGCAGCTTCTACCCACATGTCATCCGAAGGTCCAAGTCGCGTATCACCGGCCCTACGAGGAAAACGGAACAGGAAGCTTCATTGAAGAGCTGGCCGCAGTCGTCGAGGATCCCGAGCTGGTATTGCAGAAACTGACGGAATTGATACCCGAGTATCGCCCTGCCGGGACCCGGCGCGCAGGCCGAACGGCCGGACGGATCGAGCCGGCGCTCCCTGCGACGGAAGTACAGTAACAGGGTCCGTAGCAAGGGATGGTGCCGCATGCCGCGTTCCAGCCGAGATGAATGCGGGGATGCGGCGACCGAAGAGTGGGTAGTGGCGTGAGGCGTCTCAGGCCGGGACAAGCGACCCATGCAGGGGGCATCGCCGCGGAGTGATCCGTTTCGCGACGGCGGAAGTTAGCCCACCGTCCGCAGGGTGTTCTTGGCGCTTCTGCATGAAGGAAGGCGTTCCGGATTTCGTGGAATGCAGGGACCAGCTTGTTTCGGGCAACATGTCAGCGCGTGCGATAGTAATCGTCTTGTATAGAAACATTGGGGAGGACCAAGCGTGCTAAAGACATCGACAGCAGTGGCGCTGAGGCAGCATGAGATCCCGTTTTTTGCCCCTTCCATAGGGGAGGCGGAAATTGAGGCGGTCGTGGAGACGTTGCGCTCGGGGTGGCTGACAACGGGGCCTAAGGTACGCCAGTTCGAGGAGGCTTTCGGCCGTCGAGTGGGTGCCCGACACGCCTTGGCCACCAGTTCAGCTACCGCCGCCTTGCACCTGGCCCTGGAGGCGGCCGGCGTTGGCCCGGGCGACGAAGTACTGGTGCCGACGCTGACCTTCGCCTCGACGGGCGAGGTGGTGGTTCACCGTGGCGCGAAACCGGTACTGGTGGATTGCAACCCGCAGACGCTGAATATGGACCCCGATGATGCCCGACGGAAGGTCACGCGGCGCACCAAGGCTGTCATGCCCGTGCACTACGGTGGCCAGCCGTGCGACATGGACCCGGTCCTGGACCTGGCCCGGCGGCACGGCCTAAAGGTTATCGAGGATGCCGCCCATGCGCTGCCTGCGCGCTACGGCGACCAGCACATCGGGACGATCGGCGATGTGACCTGCTTCTCGTTCTACGCCAACAAGACGATCACCACAGGCGAAGGCGGGATGCTCACGACGAACGACGACCAGATCGCCGAGCGGGTGCGGATCATGCGCCTGCACGGCATCAGCAAGGACGCGTGGAAGCGGTTCAGCGCCGAGGGGTCGTGGTACTACGAGATCCACGGTGCGGGATACAAGTACAACATGACCGATATGCAGGCGGCACTGGGTATCCACCAACTGGCCCGCTGCGACGAGTTCTGGGCAGCCCGCCAGCGAATTGCGGAGCGCTACGACGCCGGACTGGCCGATCTGGCCGAGGTCGTCACCCCGTGGACCGAACTCAACGTGCAACACGCGTGGCATCTCTATGTGATTCAACTGCAGCTGGATCGCCTGCGAATCGACCGGAACCGTTTCATCGAGCTGTTGAATCAAGCAGGTATCGGTGTCAGCGTCCATTATCTGCCGCTCCACATGCATCCGTATTACCGGGACACGTTTGGGTATCGCCCCCAAGACTCGCCCAACGCCCGAGACGCTTACTATCGGATCATCTCTCTTCCCATTTATCCCAAGCTGGCTGACGAACAGGTGGACTTTGTGGTGGAGACACTCGCCAGGATCGTCGCGGAGAACCGGAAGGTCAATTCCATAGCCGTGTGTCGGACGGGTGGGGATGGCGACGGGCGCCGAAAGCCTGTGCCCAACGGCCTCGACCGAAACGATCCCGGTCTGGCGGCCGCGCCAGCCGCCGGAGAAGTTGGTTGCGCCCGCGGTGCGGAAGTGGCCGAACCGGCTGCCTCGCCCCGGATGCCCGGACTCCCTGTGCGAGCGACCAAACGCACTTTCGATATCATGATGTCTGCTGCGGGGCTGCTGGTACTGAGCCCGCTGTTTGCCGCGGTGGCGGTGTTGATCAAGCTGACGTCGCGCGGTCCCGTGTTCTTCCTCCAAGAGCGGGTGGGACGCGGCATGCGGCCCTTCCGGATCATCAAGTTCAGGACGATGATCCAAGGGGCGCACAAAATGGGCCGACTGGTCACGGCGGGCAAAGACCCGCGCATCACGCCTCTGGGCTACTTCCTGCGCAGGATGAAGATCGACGAGCTGCCGCAGTTGATCAATGTGCTCAAGGGGGACATGAGTTTCGTGGGCCCGCGGCCGGAGGTGGCCAAGTTCGTGGAACTTTACCGGGAGGATTTTGCCCAGCTGCTGGTGGTCCGGCCGGGGATTACGGATCTCGCTTCCCTCAAATACCGGCATGAAGCGGATATCCTAGGCCGATCTGCGGACCCGGAGAGGACATACGTTGAGCGGGTGCTGCCCGAGAAGATCGCGCTGTCCAAACAGTACGTGGCCCGAGCATCGCTATGGCTCGATCTGAAGTTGATCCTGGCCACGCTTCTGCGTTTGGTCTATTGAAAACGTGTTCTCGGGACCTGAGGGCGTGGCCAAGGGCTCCGGCCTTGTGATCCCCGGGAGGAGGGCCTTTGGAGTGTGGGGGTCCTGCACCCGTTTGGGTCCAAAGCGGCGGAGGACTGCCGCACTCCGATAGCTTGCCCGACAACAGGACGGACGTTGGTCACATTTTTCGCCCGATAAGGGCTCTACCCTCGAAAAACAGTCCGGGGGAGCTTGCGGTCGTGCTCGCCGGCTCGCTCGGCGGACCGGCCGGAGCGATCGTCTTGTGGCGGCCGTCGGGGAATTGTGTCGCGCGTTATCGTCTGCTGAATTGCCGGAGTGATGCGGATTCTGTGGCTGCAGAAGAGGCTCCTTTTCCCGGCCGATCGCGGGGCCAAGATCCGCACGCTGAACGTGGTGCGTCATCTGGCGCGGTGGCACGAGGTGACGTACCTGTCGAATGTGTCGCCCGAGGAGCAATCGCATGTGCGTGAGATGAGGGAGCTGGGTGTGCGGCTGGAGGCCATCCCCTGGACGGAAGCCCCTCGCGGGAGCCTGCGTTTCTACTTTCAGTTGGCAGCCAATTCGTTTTCACCCAATCCATTCAGCGTCGCCAAGGACACGGATCGGCGGCTTCGGCGGCGAGCTGTAGAGCTATTGCGGTCTGAGCCGTTCGACGTGGTCGTATGCGATTTTGTGCAGATGGCCCGAAACGCCACTGGTCTGAACACGCCGGCCAGGATCCTATTCCAACATAACGTCGAGGCCCAGATATTCGCCCGGCATGCGCGTACCGACCGCGGGTTGCTCCGTCGAGCGGTGATGTGGCTCCAGTGGCGAAAGATGCGGCGATTCGAGGCTCGGGCGGGCCACTGGTTCGATGCCGTGGTGTGCGTGAGCCCGGAAGATCAGCGGACGTTCCAGCGAGAGTACGGGTGGACCCATGTCCACACAATCGACACGGCGGTCGACACAGAGTACTTCCGGCCGAATGGGGCTTTGGAGCAAGAGGACCGTGTCGTCTTTGTGGGTTCGCTTGATTGGCCCCCCAACCAGGATGGCCTGCGGCGGCTGGCAGACGAGATTTGGCCCGTCGTCCGCCAGCGACGCCCCCATGCACAGCTTGCCGTAGTCGGGCGCAATCCCCAACGGGACGTGAGGGCATTGGCCGAGCGGCCGGGTATCGACGTCGTGGGCAGCGTGCCTGACGTCAGGCCCTATTTGGCTGGGGCCAGCGTGGTCGTTGTGCCGCTGTGGGTCGGCGGGGGCACGCGGCTGAAGATCTTCGAGGCCATGGCCATGCAGAAGGCGGTAGTCAGCACGCCCGTGGGTGCTGAAGGGCTGCCGGTAGTCCACGGCACGCATCTTCTGGTGGCCGACCGGCCGAACGAGTTCGCTGACTGCGTTGTCCAGCTGTTGGAGGACCGATCACGGCGCACTGAATTGGCCGCCCGCGCTCGCGAACTGGTGACCACGCGTTTTTCGGCGCAGACGGTGGCTCGGCAGTTCGAGCGGATATGCCAGGAAACGGTGGAAGCGGCGCGGGGGGAGGTGCTGGGTGTTAGGTGCTAGGTGCTAGGTGCTAGGTGCTAGGGAGCGGGGGTCAGGGGTCAGGAGGCAGGGGGCAGGGCCGATAGGGTTGATGGTTGATGGTTGATGGTTGATGGTTGATGGTTGATGGTCGGGAAGGCACGGGGTAGGAGTCAGGTGCTAGGTGCTGGGTGTTAGGTGCTAGGTGCTAGGTGCTAGGTGCTAGGGGGCAGGGCCGATAGGGTTGATGGTTGATGGTTGATGGTCGGGAAGGCACGGGGGCAGGAGTCAGGTGCTGGGTGCTGGGTGCTGGGGTGTAGGAGTGGGTCCTTGTTTTTCGTTGCTCGTTCTTCGTTGTGCTGGGCACTCGGGCCGCGGAGCAAGAGATAGCAGAGAGGGCCGTCCGGCGCTTGCCCCCTGCCCCCTGCCCCCTGACT
>DQVB01000018.1 GCA_015661985.1 Planctomycetota bacterium
AGGCTGCGTAGTAAAGCCGTTTGGGGCAGTTTGCAGCAGGCTGTGAAAGCAATTTCGACTTTGTCGAGTTGGGGTTGAAAAGAGAGGCAGATTGTTACGGCTCCGTTGGGAAATCTGGGAAGACAGCGCAAAATGTGCGGGTCGGTGGGCGGCAGCCTGAACAGCCCTGAATCTATTTCCTTTTTGACAACAGATTTCCCGGCCAGCTGGCTTGATACGACCCGCTTGAAAGCCCTGGTTTCTCGGGGTTTGCGTACCGGTACGATCCGGTTTTGGGGTGGCCGGGGTTCGGGTTCAGCCCCGCGTGGCCGGCTGGTATATTCGACGGCGGAGATGGGGAGCTGAACGGATCCGGCGGGTGTGTCCGGGTGGCATTGTTGAAAGGAACAGCTCATGCGAAGGCTTGCTGTTTTGTGTTTCGTGTCTGCCGTCGCTGGCGGGCTCTGTGCGGCATGGCTGAATGGGCGGCTGGAGACGGCCCGGCAGGGAATGGCCCAGGACGCACCCGCATGGCGTGAGGGCCGGCCGGCCGGGGCGACGGCAACGTCGGGCACCGATGAGTTCACCCCTGAGGAGCTGGTGAACATTGCGGTCTACGAGAAATGCAACCGTGCGGTGGTGAACATCAACACACGGAGCATCCGGACCGACGGCTTTTTCCTCTTCGAGGTGCCGGCCGAGGGGGCGGGCAGCGGGGTGGTGTTGGACCGCGGCGGTCATGTGCTGACCAACTTCCACGTCGTCGAGGGGACGCGCGAGGTCCAGGTGACCTTGTTCAACGGCAAGAGTTACGAGGCCCGTTTCGTGGGCGTGGACGAAGTGAGCGATGTGGCGGTGTTGCGGATCGACGCCCCGGTCGGCGAGCTGTATCCGATCTCCTTGGGCGACTCGAGCCGGTTGCGCGTCGGGCAACGGGTGTATGCGATCGGTAATCCTTTCGGGTTGGAACGGACGATGACCACGGGGATCATATCCAGTCTGGACCGCAAGATCCCCAGCCGCCGTCCCCATCGTACGATCAAACAGGTCATCCAGCTGGATGCGGCCATCAATCCGGGCAATTCCGGAGGGCCCCTGTTGGACAGCCGTGGCCGTATGATCGGCCTGAACACGGCCATTTACAGCGAGATCGGGGAAAGCGCCGGGGTGGGTTTCGCCATCCCGGTCAACACGATCGCCCGTATTGTGCCCCAGCTGATTGCCACCGGCCACGTCGTGCGGCCGGAGATCGGCATTGAGAGCGTCTACCAGACCGAGCGAGGGCTGTTGATTTCCAGCCTCACGCCGGGCGGGCCTGCCGAACGGGCTGGCTTGCGAGGCCCTCAGGTCATCAGGCGCCGCCGCCGCGAGGGCCCGTTCGTCTATGAGTACCGCACCATCGACCGCGCAGCCGCTGACCTGATCGTGGCCGTCGACGACCAGCCGGTGCGTACGGCCGACGATCTGCTGACGGCCATCGAAGCCCACCAACCCGGCGACCAGGTGGTTTTGACGATCATTCGGGAAGGCCGACAGATGAAGGTCCCCGTCACGCTGGAAGCCAGCCAATAGGCAACGGTCGGCTCAACCGGCGGTTTCCCGGCGATCGGTCCGCGTTTGGTCCACCACCATCGTGATGATCTGGCACGAGCGCCGCACCGCTCCGCAATAGTCCCCGGAGCTGGCGGCCGCGCGGGCCTGATCGGCCAACGCATTGAAGCGCGGCCAGTCGATGGGCCAGTTTTCGGCCTGGGCCACCTCTTGGAGTTGGCGCACGGTGGCGTCGAACAGTTGAGCGGCCTGCTGGTCAGGTGGGCAGGGGCAGGTGGTGTAAGGGCCACGCCCCAAGGGACGGCCGTCGAGCCGCCGGGGCCAGGTGGCGTGGGCATGGCGGTGGATGGCGGCAGCGACGATGGCCACCAACGCGCCGACCGCCCCCCCGGCCAGTGCAGCCGGCGGTCCCCAGACGAGCGATCCGGCTGCAGCGAAAACGGCCGCTGAGAGGCCGGCCCAGAGGTACGCGGCCCCGGGCAGCTTTGCGGAAGAAGGGGCCGGATTGGTCGATTGCGGGGTGCCCTCAGTCTGGTCGTAGCGCACCACAATGGCAGACACGTTGTCTTGGCCACCCCGCGTGATAGCCAAATCGACCAGCGCTTGGACCGCTTCGCCCGGCGCGAGGCAGCCCAGGATCGTACCCAACTCCTGGTCCCGGGTACGGGCGGTCAGGCCGTCGCTACAAAGGAGGAAGGTGTCTCCGGACTGCAGCGGGAAGGGGCCCTCCATGTCCACTTCCACCTCTGGGCGAGACCCGACCGAGCGGGTTATCACGTTGCGCGGGATGTAGGCGGGTACCTCGTCTTCGGTGATCCCCTCTGCTTCGCAGACTTCCCACACCAAGCTGTGGTCGAAGGTAAGCTGCTGGAGGGTGCCGTCGCGCAGGCGGTAGACACGGCTGTCTCCCACGTGGGCGATGAGAGCCCCTTGAGGCACCAGCACCAGGGCGCTCAGTGTGGTGCCCATGCCGCGGAACTCTTCATTGGCCGTGGCGCGGGCGTAGATGCGGGCATTGGCGTCGTGGACGGCCTTGCGCAGGGCATCCGGTGGCGGCCTCCACCGGTGCTTCTGGTACGAAAGCGGCAGGGTGTCGACGGCCAGCTTGCTGGCCAATTCGCCCGCCGCATGGGCGCCCATCCCGTCGGCCACGACAAACACATGGCCCCGCTGCTGCCACACTTCTTCGGACCCGGCCACCGCCGCCGCCACGGCATCTTGGTTCATCGAGCGCACCAAGCCCACGTCACTCAAAAGAGCGTATTCCAGGCGGTGGTTGGCGATGGTCAACTTCCGGTTCACGGCTGTTCAGCAGGGCCTTCCTTCCCAGACGACCACGCGGGGGAAGGGCCAACGGGTGGGGCCTCCCAGCGAACCGTTTCCCCCGACTTCGCACCTCTGCTCGGCTGTTCTCAACACGCCCGGCGGGAATGGGCCCCGTTCGGTTCGCCAACGGCGGGGACCTTCCGACCGGCTAACGGCCGCCCACTCCGGCTGGGGTCGGCGCTACCCCGGCGGCCACCGCATCCCGGTACTTGACCATCGTCACTTGGTTGCCCACCTCATTGAACGTCACTTCGTCCATGAACGTGAGCATCAAAGACAGGCCTCGCCCCGCCTGCCGCTCGCCCACCGTGGAATCCATCAGGTCGGGCAGGGAGGAAACGTCAAACCCCGGACCCTCGTCCCGGATGATAAACCGGGCCCGCTCCCTGGATACGTTCACGTCCACGTATACCCGGCGGTCGCGGTAAGGTGGTTGGGATCGCCGTTGGGCCACCAAGTCGATTCTCTTTTGCCGGGCCGCTTCCATCTGTTCGCGGCTGATCTCCAGATTGCCCCGCAGGATGGCATTCAACAGAGCGGCCTTCAAGGCCACTCCGATGCGAAGCTGGCCCGTGAAATCGCACAGCCGGATCCGCCCCACGGTCTGCTTGACCAACTCGATCAGCGGATCAATCAGCACCGGGTCGTTTTCCAATTCCAGCAGAAAGGTGAATTCCGACTTCTGCAGGCTATGGATCAGCCGCTCGTAGTTGCGGTCCGCCCGGGCCATGGCCAGCACGTCTTGAACCGTCTCCAGCAACTTGTCGCCCACGTGGATCTTCGGCACATAACCGGCCGCCCCCTGCTTGAGGGCCTCCACCGCCAACATCTCACTGCCATGGGCAGTGATCAACACCACCGGGACCCCTGGATGACCCCTACGGACCGCTTTGACCAACTCAAGACCATCCATGCGCGGCATGCGCAGGTCCGTGACGATCACGTCCGCCGCCGTTTGTTTCATGCGATCTAGGGCCTCGATTCCGTCCGCGGCATAGAGCACCTGACAGTCCGGTTGCTGTTCCAGAAGCCCGCCGATCAAACGGCGATCGACTTCGGAATCATCAACCACCAGCACTTTGGTCATGGATAAGCCTCCCACGCCAAAGGAAGTTGCCGCCAGCACTCGCCACGCACTCCGGCTCCTTCCCGTACGGTAGCTGTCAGGCCGGGCAGCACGAAGCTTCGAAACAACAAAACATCAACCAGAGCGTCAAGGCCAAAACACAGCCGCAGCTTCACCTGCGCAGCCCGCCTGGCGACCAGCCGTGCGCCGCCGCGAGTTCTCCGGCGCCCCCGACTCCCACCGGGCCCTTGTCGCAACCATCCCAGCGACCCTCGGACAGTCCTAAGTCCGTTTCACCAAGATGCTCGATGCGTCCCTCTCCGTTCTCGTACCTCCTCCTGTTGAACCACAGACGATGTCCAAAAACCGGATAGCGAAAACCTACCACGTCAATAACGCCAAGCTTGTCTCCTCCAGTCGCAGTCCGGCTCGGCAAGCGCCTCCTGCGTAAATAAACCGCCCGGGCGGCTCCCTCCAGTCGCATACCAACCCCCTCGGGCCACACCCTCGCCTACAGAGGTGGCGACCCACTCCGGTATCAGTCCTTTTACCGCGCCAGGACCGGGGCCGCAATAGTTGACTGCCCCCCGGCCGCCGAAACCACACCAGTTGCCAATGAGATAACACAGAAATAGGGGGTAACCGTCCCTACACTGGGCTGAGCAAGAAATCGTGGGGCAAGCCTCCTCGCTTGCCCGGTATATTTGGGGAAAGGACCGGTATATTTGGGGAAAGGATACGTCTGTTGGGGCATCTGGGTGGCCTGACGAATCAGTGTTCAGCAAGTGCCACAACGGGGTCGCGCCGTTTTTTGCGATGGTCGCCGTACGCGGTGTTGCGGCGGGCCGTCAGGGTGCTGCCCAGATGCCCGGCAAGCCATCGCCGCAGTCCGAACGAGAGAGAGGCAGGTAGGGTACGGTCAAGCAGGCCCTTTGTGGGGTGCGTCTTCGGTCGCTCCGTTCCGCCAACGGAGCCAACACCGTGCCCTTTGCCGATGGCGTGGCTTGCGCCGACGTACCAAGAGACACAGCGCGACCTCGACAGCGCCCTACCGTGCTACTGTGCGCGGCAGGGTGCTTCCCCCTTTTGCACAGTAGCGGGAGGGTGGGTCAAGGCCTGCGCCAGTGGCCACACCGGGCCGTTGAGGAACATGAAGCCGAATACGTCGCCACCGGTGCGGGCCGATGACCCACCATCATCGGCCAAGAGACACAGCCCGACCTCGACAGCACCCTACCGTGCGCAATACGGAATCGCCTGGCCAGCCCGATCGCCAGGGCAATCAGGGGCACACAGTATTGGTGGCCCCGAAGCGGAGGCTCTTGGAAGAACCGAGGAGCCGCCTCCGACTCCTCCGGCAACGACTGCTGAAAGAACTGCGCCTGGGCCAGTTCCAGTTGGCGCCGGGTCTCGTCCCGTTGTTCCCGCAGCTGTTTGGCTTCCTGGCGCAGGCGGCCCGCCTCCGCCTCGGCCCGCTCCACCCGCTCGCTTTGCCCTTTCAGTCGACGACGAACCGCCGATCGAGAAACGGTTCCTATTGCTCTGAACGGTTGGCGTACCTTTGGGCATCCTTGCTTCAACGTTGCGCTGCTTCGCGATTCGAGTCAGGTTCGATTTCACTTTAACCACCCCGAACCATACCGAAGCAGCGCGACCTATTTCAAACCCACAAATCTTCCCCAAACCTCCTTTTTGCCGCTGATTCGTCAGGCCAGCATGCGGGATGCTCCGCAAAGCACAACCTGCCCGTACCCGGTTGGTCCGACAGTGGCGATGTAGTCTTCGATCGCCAGCCTGGCGCCCCGCAAGCCAACGCTTTGGACCTCGCACCTGGGCCCGACATTGTGGGCTCTATTGGCCCCTTCCATGGAGCACACGTCGCCAACCAACCGGACCGTGGCCGAAGCCAGCTCCCCACCGGCGCCCCGCACAGATGCCATTGATCGGGCCGCGTCAGCAGCCAAGGCAACAGTAGCCCCACTGGCACGGGGGCCGGAGGGAGCCCTGGCGGCGTATTCCGGCCCGGAGAGTGCGCCCACAGCGGCTGGGTGGCGAGCAGATACACCGAGCCGGTTGAGGGGCCCGGCCAGTCCCACAAGAGCTGGTACGTTTGTGCAAATGGGCGCCCGGGTACGTGACCACCAGTGTCGGACAGCATGTCAACGACCCCTCGATCAGCGTCATTCTCGGTCACCTCGTCCGGCCACAGTTCGTTTCCTTCCCCGTTGTCTCATCCCGGACCAGCTCAAGGCTTGCGTCTCCTTGCTGGTTTCCATCTCGTTCTCCCGAGACGACCGATTCTGGCCCTGATGGACCGATCGGTACCAAATCCACCGTTTCGTCGATTGTCCCCTGTATCCGGCTCAGGAGAGCCAGGCAACTGCGCCCGCTCCGTCACAGTGTGGCTTGCCCGCTTCGTCGAGCGGCTCGGTGGCTGCCGCGCGCGACAAAACCGGGCACCATCCCCCACCTGGTCAACCCCAAGTTTTCGGCTCCCCAGACGAGACCGGGGGATGGGAAGCAGAGCTTCGCGCAGGTGCGCTGCCGCCGGGAGGTTGGGAGGGCCAGGGGAAAAACTCGTCCCAGCGTTTGACACCGGTCTGTCGGACGTCGTATAGTGCGACTCGCCGATCTGAGATCGATTCTCAGGATCATTACCGGAGAGGTCGCCTGCCCCCCACA
>DQVB01000260.1 GCA_015661985.1 Planctomycetota bacterium
AAGAGATGAAGAACATATCATTCTTGCTCTCACCCTCCACCCACACAATTCTCCCCCGTCCTCGCATCCAACGCCCCCGCTAGGTAACGCTTCTCGTTCTGCCCCGGAGCAGGAATGGCGCACGGCCATTCAGGCGGAAGGGCCGGGAGCATCAGCTGTGTTCCGAGTCGTAGTGGTTCAGCTCGGCGCGCAGCTTCGCGGCGTCCCACCGCAACGCGCCGGCCATCCACACGGCCACCCGCTCGGCGAGCTCGCGGTGGTCGCGGTAATAGCGGCGCCAACTGGTGCGTCGAACCATGACGTCCTGCAAATGGACGGCCCATTCCTTGTGACAGTAATACATCACTAGCGATTCCGACGGTTCCGGCGGCAGGACCCCACTGGCTTCAGGCCTTGTGTGGTCGGGTTCTACGAGGGGCAACTCGGCGGTGCGACACGGCGGGCATGGACGGCCCAGCCGGACGAACACGCGATCCACCACTTCCTGGGCAATGCGGCGGTAGGTGGTCAGCTTACCGCCGCCCACGTCGATCCATCCGCGATGGGGCTGGCGGATCTGATGGGCTCGGGAAATGTCCGACGGCCCCCCACCCCGCTGTGCGATCAGCGGGCGTACTCCAGCCCACACGCTGACCACATCCTGTCGGTCGATCCCGGCTGCGGGAAACGCCCGATTGACTGCCTCCAGAATGTAGTCCACGTCCTCCGGCGATGTTCGCACATCGTCCAACGGGCCGGTATAGTCCGTATCGGTCGTACCCAGGATGACCCGATCGCCCCAGGGGATGGCGAAGAGGATTCGCTGGCCCTCGGTGATCACCACCGCGTCCGGCACCGGGAGTCGATCCCGCTGGATCACCACGTGTACGCCTTTGGTCAAGCGCAGCCGGAGGCTGCTCTGGGGAAGCGCGCTCGCCCACGGGCCGGTGGCATGGACGACGACGCGGGCGAGGACTTCAAAGCAGCGGTCCCCCAGTCGGTCGCGGATCTGGCAGCGCCAAGCGTCGTGGATCGGTTCAGCCGCCTCGGCTCGGGCGTAGTTCAAGGCGATGGCCCCATGGTCCGCCGCCGAGCGGAGCGTGTCGATGACCAGTCGGGCGTCGTTGGTCAGGGCATCGTAGTAGCGCACTGCCCCGGTCAGGCCCTCGCGGCGGGGGCCGGGCAGACGGTTGAGCACTTCGTCGGCACGCATGGCTGACGAGGGTCCCAGATTGCCGCCGCCGCATAGCCAATCGTAGAGCTGCACGCCGACCCGCAGCTTCCAGAGGGGCCAGCCGCTGCGGCGATAGGTGGGGAAGACGAAGGCCAGCGGCTGGGCCAGGTGCGGGGCGATGCGGTACAGGATCCGCTTCTCCTGGCTGGCCTGACGAACCAGCCCGACGCGCCCTTGGGCCAGATAGCGCAGCCCGCCGTGCAGGAGCCGGCTGGTGCGGCTGCTGGTGCCGAAGGCCACATCGTGCTGTTCCACCAAGCCGACCCTCAGGCCCCGAAGCGTCGCGTCACGGGCCACACCGGCCCCCAGGATGCCGCCGCCCAGAACCAAAAGGTCCAACGTCCCGGATTTCAGCCGGTCCATTTGTTCGGTGCGAAACCGTTCCAGGTCAAACTGTGGCATGCTCAAACCCGTGGCACACACTGGCGACGATGCCGCGCCAGGTGCCGTTACCTGGCACGCCGGCGCAGCTTCGGTTATCGACCTTCTCCCTGGCGCCGAATCGGTGGCTGGCCAAAGGGCCGCTTCAGCCCGAAACGATTCCTTGGGGAAGCGGTCAAACGAGCGGTTTGTCCCAGCCCAGCGCGCGGCGCACAGCTTCCTGCCAGCGTCGGTGGCGGCTTTGCCGTTCCGCGCTCGGCAAGCCGGGCAGGAATTCACGCTCCAGCTTCCAGTGTTCAGCCAGCTCGGCCGTGTCGCGCCAAAAGCCTGTGGCCAGTCCAGCCAGGTAGGCTGCACCCAAAGCCGTCGTTTCCCGGATGGCCGGGCGGCGCACCGGCACGCCCAGGATATCCGCCTGGAATTGCATCAGCTGGTCGTTCACGGACGCCCCGCCGTCGACCTTGAGCGACTCCAGCGGCATGCCGGCGTCGCGCTGCATGGCCTCGACCAGGTCGGCCGTCTGGTAGGCCATCGATTCCACCGCGGCCCGTGCGATGTGGGCGGCCGTCGTGCTGCGACTGATACCCAAGATCGCTCCGCGGGCGTACGGATCCCAGTGGGGCGCGCCCAGGCCGACGAAGGCAGGCACGAAGCAAACGCCCCCGGCATCGTCCACCTGGGCCGCCAGCTGCTCCACCTCCTCCGAACGGCGGATGATCCCCAGCCCGTCCCGCAACCACTGGACCACGGCTCCGGCGATGAAGACGGAGCCTTCCAAGCAGTACGTCACCTCGCCGGCCACGCCCCACCCGACGGTGCTCAGCAGCCGGTTCCGGGATTCCACGGGCCGCGAACCGGTGTTCATCAGCAGGAAACAGCCGGTGCCGTAGGTGTTCTTCGCCGAGCCGGGCTGGAAACACGCCTGGCCAAAGGCCGCCGCCTGCTGGTCCCCCGCATCACCGGCGATCGGCACGGGCGAACCAAACCACCGGCCGACCGCCTCTCCGTACACCTGACTGGAAGGCCGCACCTCAGGCAGCATCGCCCGCGGCACATCCAGGGCCTGTAATAGCTCGTCGTCCCAGTCCAGGCTGTGGATGTTGAACAACAACGTACGGCTGGCGTTGCTGTAGTCGGTTACGTGTCGAGCGCCGTCGGTCAACCGCCAGATGAGCCAGCTGTCGACGGTACCGAACAGGATCTCTCCCCGTTCCGCGCGCCGCCGCCAGTCCGGATGGCTGTCCAACAGGTACTTGATCTTCGTCCCGGAAAAATAGGGGTCCAGCAGCAACCCCGTTTTGCTGCGGAAGACGTCTTCCAAGCCCGCGGCGCGAAGCTGGTCACAAATCCCGGCGCTCACGCGGCTTTGCCAGACGATGGCATTAGCCATCGGCCGACCACTTTCCCTTTCCCACAGGATAGTCGTTTCCCGCTGGTTGGTCACACCGATGGCAGCCAACTGGCCGGCCGTGGCGGAGGCCTTCTGGAGGGCCTGGCGGGCCACCTCCAGCTGCGAACCCCAGATCGCTTCCGGGTCATGTTCCACCAGCCCGGGCCCGGGTAGGATTTGGTCGAACTCCTGTTGTGCCCACGCGACGGGGGTGGCGTCCCGGGAAAACAGGATCGCCCGACTCGACGTGGTCCCCTGGTCCAGAGCCAGCACGTATTGTTTCGCCATGGTCGTGTTGCCTTCTCAGAGTTCACGTGTAGTGTAATGGCCATGGGGCGGGACGGCAAGCTCTCCGTCGCTGGCGCCCGAGTCGCGAAATGGGGCAGCGCCACTGTGATCTCCCCTACCGGCCTCACGCCGCCAGGGGCAAGATTGGGAAACGGGGGCAAATGGTCCGTCCTGGTGATCAAAGCCGTCCACCATCGGCGCAAGGCCAGTGGGCTCCTGGGTGCCCGTGCGTCTATTGTGCCCAGCTGCCAAACCGGTCAACCACCACCGGGGGGGTTGTGGCCAGGCAGCTAAATCACCGCGGGCGATCCGGCAACGCTCCCAGGAATAGGGAGTCATCCCACCGTAACGCCTTGCTCCCGAACCGACGGGTGGACAGTGCCGTGGTCATTTGAAGCCTTGGCCGGTGCGCGTAGAACGCAAAGATATGTTGACCCTTGGTTCGCTCTGTGCCCTTCCGGGCCGCGGATCGCACCCGCCGAGATTGTGCACCCTGTTGCCTTTCGATAAGGAGAGTGGTTGCGTGGTTCACCGTCGGTATCCTTGAATTGGGCATTGTTGGTGTTCCACTCTTGGCCGCGGTGATTCTGGCAGCGTTGCGTCTGCGGGCGTGGCGATGGCCAGTGACCGGCCTTGCATGCGCAATCGCCGCAGCGGCCCTTTCCCCAGCCGATCCGCTCAGTACCATCCTTCCGGGCGCGGTGCTTTTTCCTCTTTTTCGCCGGCGGAATTCGATTTGGACAGGGACGATTCGTCGCTGCTACATGAATGGTCCCATGCTTTGCCCATGGCCACCAGGGGATGCTGGCGACGGCGCGTTGGGATGGTAACCGGTCGCTGGACGGGAACCGCGGATTCGACTCGAATCAGACAGCGACGCTGGCTGGCGCGGCCCGGTCCGCTTCGTCATCATGTTGCCATGGGTACCACCTTTGTCACGATCGACGGCACAACCGGATTTTGGATGCGCGATCGCATCCTGGAGCTGTGGCTGCGCCTGCTTGCGCTTCATATTGAAGAATCCCCGGACGAAGATTTCCTTGGACGAAGGATCCGCGACCAATGGCTTCTGGCATCCAAGGGGTACTTCGCTGGTCATGTCCCCCATGACCTGGAGTTGTTCGCCAGCGACGAAAACGGGCAGCGAATCATACGGAACGCTATCGAATCATTGATGCACAAACTGAAACAAGCGCCGGAAACACTCGATGGGCCAACCTTGGATCTGCTCGGTATCGAGGACACGTTTCGCGATCCGTTCAAAACATGCCGCTTGATCGAGGTTGGCCACGCTTTCCTTAGACTGCTGGATGGGCAAATCACTGACACTGCCGCATCGACTGAGTTTGCGCCGGGCTCACGGTTGGCAACATGACAAACGGAGGAATCGGGCTGGGAACAACTTCGTGCCTTCCCTTCGGTCATCATGTCAACTCCCGGCCCGGTTATCGCGAACGTCGTTATGCTGCCGAGCTGATCGTAGTGGGAATGGAGAATTGGGATCAAACGAACTCGTCGAGGCCCGTGCGGTGAGGAGGAACCGGCGACGACCCGATCGGTACATCCGCCGGATGGCGGCCTTGGGCCGTCCGCCATATTCCTTTTGGCAAGCGGCCCAAGGGGCTGCCCATCGCTTTCTCCGACCGGGAAGCGTGCCAGCTGCTGGAGTGCGTGGATGTATTCGTTCCGTCCTGGAAGTGGTGAACATGTGCCGTGTCGCATGGGTCTATCGCCCGTCAGGGGCCCATGTGGATTGCCGACGGACTCCTATGCGGATGCGGTTGGACTCCGAGGCCCCGGGTGGCGTCGGTGCAGCCTGGGTCAGGCTATCGGGGGTACTCCTTTTCCTTCTCCGCGAGTGGGCGATCGAGGGACGGGGCATGTTTTCCGCAGGACCGCGGAAAGCATATGGTTCCCACAGCGCTCGAGCCTTCTTCCACTCCTCCAACGTGCGAGTGGGATACCAGGCTGGCCAGCCGTACTTGTTGAAGTCGCATTTGCCGGCGTCGGCTTCGACCCGGGCGTCGACCGTCGGCGGCGGGCAAGCCGGCGGAAATACACCGACTACCGGGAAATCGTCCGACACGCCCCGATCGTCGATGACGCGCTTGCGCCAGTTGTCCAGCTCCGCCAGCAGCCTGGCCTCCACGCCGGCGTACTTCGGGTCATCCGCGACGTTGTGGACCTCGTGCGGATCGACGCGCAGATCGTACAGCTCGGCCGCCGGCTTACGGGGCGCGAAGAAGGCTGCCTGCTCGGGCGTGAGTTTCCCCTGCAGATACAAGGCCCCCGCGATGGATCGAACCCACCAGTCCGGCCCATGGCATCGAGAGCACACATGCACCGGCCGCTGCGGCGCGGCTGCCTCCCGTCGACGCCGATTTCCGCTCGACACTGGTGAATCATCCGTCGCGCTACGTCTACACGGAACCGTGGTACTTCGGGGTCAGTCACGGGATGGCCTACGTGCAGATGTCCCGCCCACGCGACCGCATCTGGCTGGCGCAGTCACCTTCTGGCGGCGGACGGGGTAACGCCGCCTCGGACTTCCAATGGTTTATCCCGGATTACCAGGTCGGCGAAGCCTACGGGTTTGCGATGCGAGCCGCATATCTGCCCTACGAGAGCCGCGAACAGACCGAGCGTGAAACAGACATCCATCGGGCGATGCCGAATCCCAGGTAATCGCCCGGCTCCGCCGGCGAGAGCCGTAAAGGCTCCAGTGCCCAAAGCGCGGTCGCTGCGACAGGAAACATCAACAACTGCAAAGGGAGCCGGCCGGAGGAACTGGCTGCGATTCGTATCGGGTTCCGTGCTCTCCGGAACCAAGCCAGGGTTGCAGGCTGGTCGACAACGCCTTGCCGCATCGTCGGCGCTGTGGGACGCGGCCAAACGTCATCGCTTCCAGATCGATCTCATCTCATAGACCGTAAGTGATTCGACCGTCAGCGAGCCGCCCTCGGCGGTCAAGGAGACAGTGCCGATCGCCTGGCCCATATCGGTCCGGGCCGCTGTGTTGTGGCAGGCACCGTTGCCGCCGAACACTTCGTACAGCGGGCGGTCCACCAGCACGCGGAACGTAACCCGGCCGTCTGCGGGCTTAAGCGGCGTACCGTCGAGCTGCTCCCTGGCGAAGTCGTACGTCACCCTGCTTGCACCAAATCGCAAGACCGCCTTCGAGGCGGTCCCAGGTCTCAGTCGCACTACGATGTCCAAAAGCTGGTCACGGACATCGAAGGTGACCGTCGGCGAAGCGGCCGTCAACGGCCTGTTCTCAACCCCTTTCGGGTTAGCCTTGCGAAGCTGCTCCAGCTCCTTGATCGGATTGGCGAACATCCGGATCCCGTCTTCGGTCGTGCGCAGCGTCAAGGTGGCCGGGACGGTGAAGGTTTGGTTGAAGGGCATGTTGGGAATGTCCACCCGGGCCCAGCCGATCTGGACGACGCGGCCATCCGGGCTGTTGCTGAAGCATTGCGAAGCGTAGTACGCACCCCAGTGAAGGCGATGCTTGCCTTTGTGGTCCGGAATGAACTGCTTGCCGTCGAACTCGCCGATCGCATATCGCGCATCGGCGGCGAAGACAACCCATTTGGCCTTTCCCGGGTCGCCATCGATGGGGAGCTGAAACAGCTCCGGACACTCGAAGTAGCCCGGCAGTTTGCTGGCGAGTTCCCACTCCCTGAGATTCTTGCTCGTATAGAAAGCGATACTGCGGCCGAGCTTTGGGTCTTCGTCGAAGACGGCAATGACCCAATGTCTGCCCGGCTCGTACCAGACCAGTTTCGGATCGCGTCCGGTATGTCGTATGACCGGGTTGCCTTTGTAGTAGGTAAAGGTCTTGCCGCCGTCGGTCGAGTAAGCCAGGGCTTCGCCGCAGCCGGTATCCGTGAAAGCAAGTACGAGTGTCGGCTTGTCGCCCTTCTGCCACCCGGCGGTGTTGTACAGGTCCACGTTGGCGCTTCCGGAAAAGCAGTTCTTGACGGCCATCGACGGGTGGCGGTTCGTGACTTGATCGCCGAAGGGGCGCAGCGCCCGGTCCTGCTCGGTCCAATGGACCATGTCCGTGCTGGTGGCGTGGCCCCAGTACATGTTCGCCCATTGGCGGCCTGCTGGGTTGCATTGCCAGAACAGGTGGTACAGACCGTCGTAGTAGACCATCCCGTTCGGGTCGTTGTTCCAGCCTCGCATCTGGCTGAAGCGAAACTGGGGGCGTAGCGCTTCGTCATACAGCGGTTGGAGGTGCGGGATCCGGGCGCTGGATGAGATCATTTTGCGGATCCCGGCCGGTGCTTCGGCCACCACTTCGGCGGTCTTGCCTATGTATTCCTCCATGTTGAGATAGCTCCACCAGTCGATCGCATCCTTGTCCGGCGGGAAATTGCAGTCGAGGTTCTGCACCAGTTGCCCGTCAACGACGACCGTCATCCGTCCTCGCTCGCCCTTATTCGAAACGGGAAAGATCAGGTATTTGCCCGTGATTTTGATTTCTTGGGCGTTGACCAAACGGAGCGGCTCGCCCGGGCGCCGCGGCATGGTGACGGACGGCCTTTTCTCCGCCGGCGTGTTGCTCTGAACGATGTGGTCCACATTGATATGCCCCCAGCCGCTGGAGGCCTGGTCGACGATCTCGATCACGGCCTTTTGGCCCCTGTACTTCCTGACGTCCCAGGTCTCCCAGTCGAGCCGCTCACTGCCGCCCGGCTGCGTGTTGGGGCCCGTCGCACTCAACACAACCGCCCCGTCGATCAGCAGGTTCATGCAGGTCTTGCCTGGGTACCCGCCGCCACCGATGAGGAATCTGATATAGTCCCGCTCGATGACGAACTCGGGCGATGTGAGCTTGCCGATCGGCCGATCACCGCCGAGGAACGAGTTAACCAGGCCCTCGCCCTTGAAGCCACTAACCCGCATCTGGCGGGGCAATCTCCCTTTGGCCGGCCCTGTGCCGAACGCCGTGCCTTCGACCTTCCAATCGCCGTACGTCTTGCCTTCGAAATCGGCAATCACGATGTCGTCATTTTCCTCGCCGGCCAGCGACGAATCAAATCCAGACGACGCGAGGGACAGACAACTCGCAATCAGAACCAGCTTCTTCATCGGTGTTCCTTTCTTTGGTGCCGTGGTCGCGATCTCCCCACGTTCTCCACGCCGTGACCCAGCTCTGCTCCTGCGGTCCCGGCTACCTCAGACAGCTGGCCCTCAATTGATCCAGGCTCCGGCCAGCGCGACTTCCGGACATTTCAGAAAGGGTTCATTCGCAGCATCGCGGCTTGGAGCGTCGGGTTCGCCGCTGTAGGTCAAGGCCGAGGTGGGTGCAGCCGTGGCGGTGATGGCTGCCGGGCCGGGCTCGGCCGAGGCCCCATCCCCATGGCGAACGGACGCTGCCGCGCGGGCCCGGCGCCGAATCGCCGATCGGTGGCGAAACAGGCGGATGCGAATGAGGCCGATTTACGGGTTCGGATCCTCGGGCCGTTGCCCCGGCGCGGCTTGGCCGCCGCCCAACGCGGCTCGGAAAAGCGCCTTGCCCACCGCCCCCAACACCGTGGCGTCCTCGTTCTGGGCCGCTTCGGCCGCCTGGGGTGAGCCTCCGTCCGGTCGTTGAGCTGCGATGGTTGGGCCGGGCGCTTGGCGCGTAGGCGGCTCCGCCTGAGACGCCCCGCCCGTCGGCTCCGCTTGTTTGCTTCCACATCCTGCCAGCCACGCTGCACTGCCCGCCAGGAGAATCGTCCATGTCCATTTCCGCATTTGAGTGCTCCTCCGAATTCCACACGTCCGTCGCTGCCGGTAAAGCTCGGTCTCCGAAACTGACCAGCGGCCGTCAGACAATCGGGTCCCCGTCCCCATCCGGCTGCCGGGGCTGGCGGCCCAAATCCATCCCATGAAGAATAAGTCGCCCGAGCGGCCTTGTCCAGCTCAGCCCGTGACCTTCACTCCCCATTCCCTCGACTCGTTCGAGCCGCCGCCCGTCTCTCGGCTGAAACACGCTCCGCTGACCACCGGTTGAACCTGGCGGCGTGCAGCGAACCGCCCAAGGGCGAATCCCCAGGCAACGGCTCTCGTCACGCGTTCTATTGCTTCAGCGTCAACGGAACCGGGCCGAACTTCGGCCCAGCGGACGCATCGTCAGAAGAGAAAACCATGCTGGAGCAAAAGCATCGCCGTGAGAATGGACAATCTGCGCTGTGGCATAGCAAAGCCAGACCGGTTGCAGTACGACCAGGCCCACACTCACAGATGGGTGAGCATCGAGCCCATGTCCACCACCAGTTTGTGGCACCTTTCGAAAGTGTCTTCGCCCACCTTTTCCCGCGCCTTGGCAAACTCGGCCTCCAGCTGGCTTTCTTCCTCCGCACTCAGGACTTCCTGCGCCATGGGGTAGAAGATATGGTCCTCTTTGTGGATGTGATTCCGCAGCAGGGCGGCATAGGCGGCTACGTTCTCCAGCACTTGGCTCACTTGTGCCGGTTTCCCGGCGGCGTAGCCATCCAGGGCGTCCGCGATGGCGGCCACGCAGTTACGTCCCCGCTCGTGCTGGTGCCGCAGCGCCTCGATCTGTCCGTCGATGGCACCGCTTTTCTTCTGTGCCAGACGGACGAACATCACGTGCTCCTCCTTGAAATGGTGGAACCGGTCGGCAAACTCTCTGGCGAACTCCACGGCCAAGTCAAAAAACTCCCTCGGCGGGGGCTCCTCGTTCTGCAATTTCTCTACGGCCAGGGTCAGGTTGTCCAAGAACTGCCGGATCAGACCATGTTCGTTTCGGAGCGTTTCGAGCGGTTTCATCACTTCCCCTCCCTCCGCCCGCCAGGACCAGAAGCCCATGGCGCTGGGATCGGCCCAAAGGCCGGCCCCTGTTCCTGGGGGCCAGAATCCGTAATCGTTTCACGCCCCACAAGACCGGGACCGCCCCGGACCGTCTCCGGCGGGCCACCCCAGCGATACCCTGTGGCGCAGGCACCCCGGGCCGAAAAACCATCCACGGCCCAGCCGCCCTATTCCCCTCCACGGCATCGCCAAGAATACGTTCCGCCAGAGGGCGTGAGAGCTCCTACGCATCAGAATATCGCATCACCCAGCGGGGAGGCAATTGATCCAGATCAAGAAGGTGAAGATTTTTCCAGCCTCTGCTCGCGGCAAAGCGCGGGGGCAGAATCAAAACGACCGGCGCCTGGCCCGCATTGTTCATGACCTCGCAGGCCGCAGCGAGCAAACACGGCCTCTGCCGGAACTTCGGTCGCTGGGGCCAACGAGCGAACTGAAGCACAGCGTAGGCCACGTCGAATCGCCTTTGCGCTGTTCCGGCCTACGTGAATCATCCGGGCTAGCGTTGCCGGGCGATGCGCGCAAAAAGCGGCGCGAGGCGCTGTTCCTGCAGGCAGAGCGTACGCTCCACGTCCTCGCGCAGCAGATAGCCGTCGCGATGGAGTTGGCGGCAGTATGCCTCCAGCCGCGAGAGGTACTCTGCCAGCGTGCCGTAACGTTCTTCGAGGGAAAGGCGAGGATCACCCGTCTTTTCCCGATCCGCCCGGGTGACGGGGAAAGGGATGTACGACCCCTGGAGGCTGACCAATTCGTTTTCCGCCCCGGCATCACCTCGGCGCAGGTTCCATCCGGTGTACGTGGCCACCGGTACACCCACTTCGGGTGGACGCAGGCATCCCAGCGGGTTGCCATCTGGGTCGCAGCGGGCTACCAGGACCCGATAGTCCCCGCGGCGGATCGGCGGCTGGTTATCCACGATCCCCTGGCCGGGCCATCGCGGGCCATAATCCCACCACGAGGGCTGTTGGATCACTTCGGGATACCGTACACCGGGGATGTCGGGGAAACCGGTGGCCGGTCGAGGCCAATCGACCAGGGTGCCGCCGCCGATTGTGGGATATACGCTTGGCGGAGGCGGCTCGCCCCGGCGGCACCAGCGATCCAAGGCCAACAGCAGCGCGCGGAGAAACGGCCGGTAATCGGCGGGATTGGTCAAGTTTTGGCCGTCGCCGCGCCCCGGCGGGTACCCGGCCGGACCATGTTGCGTGCCACCGAAGGCGTAGATCCGCACCCGGTCCGGCACCACGGCGTCCCGGCGGCCCAAGGGGTCAGTGTGGACGAGCGAACCGCTGCGCGTCCAGTATTCCGCCGACGATTGGGTATGCAAGACGAACGGCGCCGTGCCGCTCGCCGCCGCCCGCCGCACGATGCCGTCGGTCCGCCCGGTGAGCGGATCGTGCTGCACCTCATAGGCAAAGGGAAACCGGTCGGCCGGGTAATCGTGGTGATCGTGTTGCGACACATGTCGCGTCGGTTGGGCGAAGCGATGATTGAACGATCCCAGCCCGCCACCGGAAACGTGGGGAATCACACCGTCGAATACCTGCCGACCCCGCTCGTCTTCGTTGAACCCCCCATGCAAGAATTCCCGCAAGAACCGTCCGCTCTGGGACACGCCAAAGCCGTACGCACGGACAGCGACCGGACGGCCTTGGAGCAGAAGCGGGTTTCCTCGGCCCGTCCCGTACTTCAACGCCGAAACCAGATCGCGCACGGAAGTCAGCCCCGTGCCCATCACCAGTGGGTCCTGGGCTTCGTAGATCAGTTCGTAGATATGGCCTTTCTTGAACCCAGAGGGCATTTCCAGTTCCACTTTGGGCAGCTGGGTCGGCCAGTCGCTGGGGACGTCGGTCACGTGGAGTTTCCACCGATCACGGGGTATCGGCACGCGAGGATCCAGAGGGTGCAAGCGGTGGGTGAGCACAGC
>DQVB01000533.1 GCA_015661985.1 Planctomycetota bacterium
GCGGTGGCTCGGCCGGGGGCTTTCGGAAGGCCCAACGTTCTGGCGAATCTCCGGGGCGTTTCTCTACCATTGGACTTCCCGCGATTGATTCTTTGCAGAGGGACCGGCGCGTTTGACGCGGTTGTTGTGGAATCCCAGACGCCGGTTCCGTTGCATCTGCTGAAGCAAGTCTTGTTGCTTTGATCCTCGCCTGCTCCCGTTGAACTGGAGGGCCACGCGCAGCGCCGGCAATGGTGGTGTGCGCGATTGGCCTTGGCCAACGGTTCTTTGCGTTTCTTAGGCAGAGGAGGTGTCCCTTATGTCTCCAGTCGGGCTTCGCCGTCACCCGGCGGTCGTTCGTAGGAGAATCGATCGTCATGGACCAGAGGCCGCCCCTGAGAAATCTGATCCATTGCAAGGGCACAGAAGGCGCCGCAGGCGCACGACGGCCAAGGGGGTCGCTGCGGCCGCAGCTGGGCTGATGCTCGTCGCCGCCGGATACGTCTCCCGCGACTCGTGGGTGCCGAAAGCCGGCCAGCTATGGGGCGTATCGCAGCGCTCCGGCGGCCAAACGACGGGCTTGGACGGGCACGACCAGGCGGGGGCTCACGCCGGCCACGACCATGGCGACGATACATCGCTTCGATTGAGCGAGCAAGCGCGGAAGAACATCGGCCTGCAGCTGGTAACTGTCGAACTACGTGACTTTTGCCGCACGATCAACGTGCCGGCCTTGATCAAGAAGCGCCCCGGGCGCACGGATATCAAGGTCTCGGCGCCGATGACCGGCATCGTCACGCGGGTCTACCCGCTCCGCGGCGAGGCGGTCGCAGCGGGCCAGCCGCTTTTCGATCTCCGGCTGACTCACGAAGACCTGGTCGACACGCAAAGCGCGTTTCTGGAGACGGTCGAACAGCTGGATGTCATTCGGCGGGAGGTCGACCGGATTGCCAAGGTCACTTCCAGCGGCGCGGTGGCCGGCAAGCGGCTCTTGGAACGGCGCTATGAGCAGCAGCAGGCCGAGGCTCGGCTCCGTGCCCAACGCCAGGCGCTCGTCCTGCATGGGTTGACCGAGGAGCAGGTGCGGCGGATCGAGACGGCACGGAGGCTGCTGCAGCAGGTGACCGTTTTTGCGCCGCCTCCGGTGGAAAGGACGGACAGCCACCCGGCTGGACACCTGCTCCAGGTTTCGCGGATCGATGTGGAGCCGGGGGAGCATGTGGAGGCCGGCGACCTGCTCTGCGTACTGAGTGACCACGGGACGTTGTACATCGAGGGCAGGGCTTTTGAGGAGGATTCGGCTGACCTGACCGAAGCGGCCACCCAGGGCACGGAGATCACCGCCCTGATCGAGACCAGCAACCGGGGGCCGCGAACGGTCTCCGGCCTGAAGATCTTCTACGTGGAGAACGAAGTTGAGCTGGAGTCCCGGGCGCTCCGCTTCTACGTCGAGCTGCGCAACGAATTGGTCCGGGACGAACAGACCGCTGACGGCCACCGCTTCATCGGCTGGCGATTCAAGCCGGGGCAACGAGTCCAGCTGCTGGTGCCCGTCGAGCGGTGGGAGAACCGGCTCGTGTTGCCGGTGGATGCCGTGGTCCGCGAGGGGCCCGAATGGTTTGTCTTCCAGGAGAACGGCGATCGCTTTTTCCGCAAATCCGTCCACGTCCAGTACCGGGACCAGCGCTGGGTCGTGCTGGCCAACGACGGCACACTGTTCCCCGGCGACCGCGTCGCCGCCTCGGGCGCCTATCAGATCCACCTGGCCATGAAGAACAAGGCGGGAGGGGCGGCGGCCCCTCACGCCGGGCATCACCATTAGTCGACTTTGTGCTTACCCCCACGTTGCAAAGGGGCGGCGCAGGATGGACATTCCTGTCCGTCGCCGGCGGGAGAAAACTCGCAAGAGGACGAGAACCGCAGACGTCACAAGATGTGAGCCTTGCGATGCCATCCGGAATCGGCGTCGGAGCCCGTGATTGACGGGCAAGAATGCCCATCCTGCGTTTCCCTTTTGCGACGCTGGGGATCAGTCAACACCCAAAGGACCGAATACCGAATCACGGGTGAAACTGTTTAACCGCCTCCACTGACCCTCGGTGGCCTGGGAGTCCCGCCATGCTCAACGCGATTATCCGCTTCTCTCTTCGCAACCGCCTGTTGGTGGCCGCCACCGCCCTTCTCGTATTGGGTTGCGGGAGTTGGCAGATCGCCCACATGCCGGTCGACGTCTTCCCCGACTTGAACCGCCCCCGCGTGACCGTGATGACCGAAGCCCCGGGCATGGCGCCGGAGGAGGTGGAGACGCTGATCACTTTTCCGCTGGAGACGGCCCTGAACGGGGCCACCGGTGTGCAGGCCGTGCGCAGCGCATCGGGCGTCGGCCTGTCCGTGATCTGGGTGGAATTCGACTGGGGTACAGACATTTACGACGACCGCCAGATCGTCGCCGAGCGGATCAACCTGGTGGCCGACCGTCTTCCTCCCGAGGTGACGCCCCAGTTGGCCCCCATATCGTCCATCATGGGCCAGATCATGATCATCGGGATGTGGAGCCAGGACGGCAGCACCTCGCCGCTGGATCTCCGCACGCTGGCCGATTGGATCGTCCGCCAGCGCCTGCTGACCATCCCGGGTGTCTCGCAGGTCTTCGTCATGGGGGGCGACCGGAAACAGTTCCAGGTGCTTGTCGACCCCCATGAACTGTTGAAGTACGGCGTGACGCTTCAGGAGGTGAAGGAGGCGCTTGAGCGGAGCAACCGGAACGCCACCGGCGGCTACCTCGACGAACAAGGCCCCCACGAGTTGCTGGTGCGCAGCTTGGGGCGTATCCAGACGGTCCAGGATCTGAAGGACGTGGTGGTGAAGATCCGCAACGGTCGATCGGTCCTGCTCGGCCAGGTGGCGCGGGTCATCGAGGGGCCCCAGGTCAAACGGGGCGATAGCGCCGCCTTCGCCCGCCAGGAGGACGGCACCTTTGCCGGCGGGCCCGCGGTGGTGCTCACCATCAACAAACAGCCGCATGCGGACACCCGACAGGTCACCCGGGAGATCCTGGACGCCCTGAAAGAACTGAAAGCGTCGCTCCCCCAAGACGTCCACATCTATCCGGAGCTCTACCAGCAGAAGATCTTCATCGACCTGGCCATCGAGAACGTCATCGAAGCTCTTCGGGACGGCAGTATCCTGGTGGTGGTCATCCTCTTCGTTTTCTTGCTCAATTTCCGCACCACGTTCATCACGCTCACAGCCATCCCGTTATCGATCGTGATCACCGGGCTGGTGTTCCACTGGTTCGGACTGTCCATCAACACGATGACACTCGGCGGCTTAGCCGTGGCCATCGGCGAATTGGTCGACGACGCCATCGTCGACGTGGAGAACATCTACCGGCGCCTGCGCGAGAACCGCCACAGCCGGAACCCCACGCATCCCCTGCTCGTCGTGTTCCGGGCCAGCGTGGAGATCCGCAATCCCATCGTTTTCGGCACCATGATCGTGGTGCTCGTCTTCTTGCCCGTTTTCGGTCTCAGCGGCATGGAAGGCCGGCTGTTTACCCCGGTGGGCATAGCCTATATCGTTTCGATCCTCTCCTCGCTGCTCGTCTCGTTGACGGTCACACCTGTGCTCTCCTACTGGCTGCTCCCGAAGGCCAGGTTCATGGGACGTCACAAGGAAGGGCCCGTCCTGCAGGCTCTGAAGGCGGTGGCCGGATGGGCCATCGGCACAAGCCTCCGCTTCCCGCTGGCTGTGCCCGCAGCTGCCGCCGCGGCGGTGGCCGTCGCCGGCTACGGGATCATGCAAAAGGAGAACGACTTCCTGCCACCCTTCAACGAAGGCGCCGTGCAGATCAACATCGTTTTGCCCCCGGGCACGTCGCTGGGCACCTCCCAGGAAATCGCCCACAAGGTGGAGCAGCGATTGAAACGCATCGGGGACCTCCACGCCTTTGTGCGCAAGACAGGACGGGCCGAACTGGACGAACACGCCGTGACGGTCAACATCTCGGAGATCATCGCCAGCTTCGACCCTCACACGACGCGCAGCCGCGAGGAGATCCTGGAAGATCTGCGCGAGGCCTTGGCCGACATCCCCGGCATCATCACCAGCGTGGAACAGCCGCTGGCCCATCTCATCTCGCATATGCTTTCCGGTGTGAAAGCCCAAGTGGGCATCAAACTCTACGGCGATGACCTGGAAATCCTTCGACACAGGGCCAAGGAAATCGAACAGGCCATCGCCGATGTGCCGGGGGTGACCGATCTGCAGGTGGAGCCGCAAGTGGACATCCCCCAGCTGCGCATCCAGATCGACGGCGAAAAGCTGAAAACCTTCGGGCTCACGCGGGAAGACATCAACGAGCTGGTGGAGACGGCCATGAACGGGGAAGTCGTCTCCCAGGTGCTGCTGGGGCAGCGCACCTTCGATTTGTTGGTCCGGCTGGATGAGCCGTTCCGGGAGAATCTGGACGCTGTCCGGCGCCTGGTCGTCGACCTGCCCGGGGGCGGTACGACGAAGTTGGATTCCGTGGCCAACATTTACCTGGCCGCCGGGCCGAACACCATCAACCGGGAAAACGTGCGGCGCAGGATCATCATCCAGTGCAACACGGCCGGTCGCGGCCTGGTGGACGTGGTCCGTGATATCCAGGCCCGCGTCGAGCCGATCCGGCGGTCACTGCCCACCGGCTACTTCATTTCGTATGAAGGCCAGTTCCAAAGCCAGCAGTCGGCCTCGCGAATGATCGTCGCTTTGTTCGCCGTTTCGTTGGCCGGGATGTTCCTCGTCCTCTACACGATGTTCCGCTCCGTCAACCTGTCCCTCCAGGTGATGATCGCCCTGCCCATGGCCTTCATCGGTTCGGTGGCCGCCCTCTACCTGACCGGCCAGACCCTGACGGTGGCCGCCATGGTGGGCTTCATCTCGCTATGCGGTATCGCTTCACGAAACGGGATCCTGCTGATCAATCATTATCTCCATCTGGTCAAGTACGAAGGCGAAACCTGGTCGCCCCGCATGATCATCCGGGCGGGCCAGGAACGCTTGGCGCCCGTGCTCATGACCGCCTTGACCTCAGGCCTCGGCCTGGTGCCGCTGGCCATGGCCGCGGGCGAACCGGGCAAAGAAATCCTCTATCCGGTAGCTACGGTGATCATAGGCGGACTGATCACCAGCACCCTGTTGGAATTCCTCGTTCGCCCGGCACTGTTCTGGAAATTCGGCATCGGCGCGGCACGGCGGAGCGTGAAAGAAGACAAGCAACAAATCACCCTGGAACAAGATGTCACGCCAACACAGTGAGTTTCGGCAAGGGACGTCTCCGACGTTTGGACCCCGTAACGAAAGGAGTGTTTCCATGCGTATCGCTCTGGTCCGGCTATGTGCCATCATCGCCGTGACGTTGTACACGACGCTGGCCGGGTGCGGTTCCGCCGGCCCATCGCCTGAACAGACGGACAGCGCATCACCACCGGCCCGCGAAGCCGCTGGCCACGACGACCACCAAGGCCACGCGCATGCCGGTGACCCGGACCATGCCCATCCCACCGAAGGGCCGCACGGCGGGCGTTTGATCGAGCTGGGAGCCGAGGAGTACCATGCCGAACTGCTCCATGACGAGGAAACACACCGCGTGACCATTCACCTGTTGGATGCAGCCGGGAAAGAGCCGGTCGCCGTGCCTTCGGCAGAGATCACGCTGCAGCTGTTGCGCAACGGGCAGTTCGCCTCATACACGCTGGCAGCGTCCCCGGATCAGGGGGACCCCGAAGGCGCCGCCTCGCGATTCGAAACCGTCGACACGGCGCTCTGCGACGCGCTGTGCCACGACGAGGAGCTCCGCGGGCGGCTCCAGGTGACCATCAGCGGCAAAGCCTACACGGGCACCATCGAACACAAGGGCCATGAGGGCCACGAAGCCCACGAGGGCGCCGAGCATACAGGCCATCA
>DQVB01000755.1 GCA_015661985.1 Planctomycetota bacterium
AGCGTGTGCTGAGTGTGGTTGCCGGCTGTCGGCCTCCAGCAGAAACGTGCTGGAGTTTCTCACCGCCTGCTGCCGCGCGCAGCTGGACGGGGAACCCCCTCCCAGCCTGCTACCCCAGGCGCGTCTTTCGCATCGAGCGGCCTGAACACCTCTTTGCTGCTGCCCCAATACCTTGCTCTCTCCTCGGTGCCTTCTATCACGCCACCATCCCCTCCCCAACACCCTGCGAACGGATACTCGACGGGTGTCAAAGAACCTACGCATCAGGGGACCGGGGAACGCAGAAAGCGATTGTCTTCCGGAGCCGTGTTGCTCGTCCCAAGAGCCGGGCTTGCGGCTGCACGGCCCGCGCAGCGGGTTGGCGGCCGCGCCTCGTCGCGGCCGAACGCTTCCCACCACCCCCTTGGTGAATTGCCCATCCCAAAGGCCCTCGGCTTGCAGGGGTGGGCCGTCGGTTCTCACGGCATCGAGTGATTGATAGAATCTCGACGGTGTGCAGGATGGACAGCGTTTGTCCACGCGAGCGGAGCCTATGCTAGTTCGTTTTGCGTTACGGATGGCAGGGGAAGTTTCGCCCCCGCTGGCCCTGAAGGCCGCGTATCTATGGGCCTGGAAAAGCGCCCGCGCCCTGCGCGCGTACAAGCGGCGCCTGCGCCGGGGCCAGCTGTTTCCCCCCTTCCTGTTTCTCGCCTTAACCAGTGCGTGCAACCTTCGCTGCCATGGGTGTTGGATCAACACGGGCGGTCCGCTCCGGAGCTTGGCGCCGGAGGACGTAGACAGCCTGATCGCAGCGGGGAAGAAACAGCAGAGTTTCTTTTACACACTTCTGGGGGGCGAACCGTTGCTGTATCCGGGTCTTTGGGAGATCCCCCGCCGTCATCCCGACTGCTATTTCCAGATCATCACCAACGGCATGTTCCTCGACGAGGCCAACGTGCGGCGCGTGCGGCAGTTGGGCAATGTCACGCTGCTGGTGAGCCTGGATGGGCTGGCAGCCAACAACGACGACCGCCGGGGGGAGGGGGTGTATCAGGTGGTGATGGAGGGGCTCAAACGCCTCAAGGCGCACAAGATCCTTTTCGGCGTGGCCACAACGGTGACCGCCCAAAACCTGGACGAAGTGACCGGCGATGAGTATCTGGAGGAGCTTGTCCGCCGCGGCGCGATGTACCTGTGGTACTACGTCTATCGGCCCGTGGGGGCCGATCCGTCGCCCGAGCGGGCCGTGAGTCGGGAGCAGATGCTCGCGTTTCGGCGGCGTTTGGTTCGCCTCCGTCGCCGGCACCCGCTGGTGGTGATCGATACGTATTGGGATGCTGCGGGGCGGGCGATCTGTCCGGCCGCCCTGGGGCTGGGGTTCCACATCGGGCCCGGTGGGGCAATCGAGCCGTGTCCGCCCCTGTCGTTTGCCCGGGAGACGGTCCGCCAGAACGGGCGGGATTTGTTCAGGACGATCAACGGCAGCCGATTCCTTCGGGATTTCCAGGAATTTGTGCGCAGGCGGACGCGCGGCTGTGTGATCCTGGAACACCCCGGCCCATTGGCCGAGTTTCTCTGCGCAAGCGGGGCCAATGATACCAGCGGACGGAACCTGGTGGCTGAGCTGGAGGCGGCCCGACCGCGGGCCAGCCACCATTTGCCGGGCGAGGAGGTTCCGGAGGAGTATTGGGTCTATCGCCTCCTCAAGAAGCAGCTCTTCTTTGGCATGGGCGGCTACGGCTGATGCCGGCCCGGACCGCCTGGTCATGGGATTGCGTCGGAGGTATGGGGTTGTAGAATCGACCTCGGACGGCCGGCTGGTCGGGCCGCCTCAGAAGCCCTCAGTCCCGGAGGAGATGAGCCGATGAAAGACACATCAGACGATCGGGCAAGACCATCAGCGCCCGAAACACAGCCCGCGGAGTGTGCGGCGGATGCATGTTGCTGCGGCGGGCTGAGCCGGCGAACGTTCATCCAGCTGGCCGGCGCGGCGGCCAGTTGGCCAGCCGTCGGCGAGCTTTCCGGGGCGACGCGTGGGGCGGAACGACTTGGAAGCAGAAAGCCGCTGAGCAAGGATCATTTCGTGCCGGTGGACAAGAAGCTTCGCCCCGAGTGGCTGAAGGCCCTCTTTGCCCGGGGCCAATCGACGTGGTACTGTGGCAAAGAGTTGGAAACCATCGCCATGCCCGTCGGCGGAGTCTGTGCCGGGCAGCTTTACCTGGCGGGCGACGGGCGCCTGATGCACTGGGACATCTTCAACCAACACCATTTCAGCGGCTACGGGAGGGAGAACTACCAGGTGGGACGGCGGCCCGAGTCGCCGCTGGAACAGGGGTTCGCCATCACGGTTCAAACGGACGACAAGACCGTGGAGAGGACGTTGGACAGCAAGGGCTTCCCCGGCGTACGGTTCTGCGGCGAATACCCCATCGGCTATGTCGAGTACCGGGACGAGTCGGTTCCGGTTTCCGTCACTCTGGAAGCATTCTCCCCTTTCATCCCCCTGAACGCCCCGGACTCGGCGCTTCCGGCCACCGTGCTGCGGTTTACGCTGAAGAACAGATCCAGCCGTCCGGTCCAGGTCACACTGACCGGTTGGCTGGAGAACGGTGTTTGCCTGCATAGCGCACGGGTGGTTCGGGGTGCGCGCGTGAATCGAGTGGTCCGCGGCGAGGGGTTCACAATGGTCTCCAGCTCGGCCAAGTCGCTCCCGCCCGCGGCGGATATCCGGCAGCCCATCGTGCTGGCCGATTTCGAAAGCGACGACTACGGTCACTGGATCGTGGAAGGTGAAGCCTTCGGGGACAGGCCGGCCCGAGGCACGCTCCCGCGCCAGCAAGAGGTGACCGGTTTCCAGGGCCGGGGCTTGGTCAACACCTTCTTTGATGGCGACCGCCCCCAGGGTAAGCTGACATCACCGCCGTTCAGGATCGAGCGACCTTTCATCAACTTCCTCATCGGCGGGGGAAAGCACAAAGACAAAACGTGCATCAACCTTGTGGTGGAAGGCAAGGTGGTCCGTTCGGCGGTGGGCGAGAACCGGGAGAAGCTCGAGTGGCGACATTGGGACGTGCGCCAGCTGGCCGGCAAGGAGGCGCACATCGAGATTGTCGACCGCGAGTCCGGGCCGTGGGGCCACATCAACGTCGACCACATCGAGCTGGCCGACAAGCCCCGGGCCGCGCTCGAAGGGCCGCTGGAAGAACAAGCCGACTTCGGCACTATGGGCTTGGCCGTGCTGGAAAGCGGGCCGCAGGCGGCCGCTGCGGCGATGTCCAGCAAGGACGACGGATTCCGGTGCGGAGGGAGGGATGCCCCGGCGACGGCGGAGGTATCTTTCGACGAACGGCTGATCGGGGCCGTGGAGCAGAAAGTGCGCTTGGAGGCCGGGGAGGAGGCCGCGGTGCCCTTCGTTGTGGCCTGGCATTTCCCCAACCGGCCGGAGCGGGGCAACTACTACGCCACACGATTCAGGGACGCAGCCGGTGTGGTGGCGTACGTGGCGGAGAACTTCCAGCGGCTGGCCGGCCAGACACGCCTGTGGCACGACACGTGGTATGACTCGACGCTCCCCCATTGGCTGCTGGATCGGCTGTTTTCCACGGTTTCCACGCTGGCCACCTCCACTTGCCAGTGGTGGGCCAACGGCCGTTTCTGGGGCTGGGAAGGCGTGGGCTGCTGCCGCGGCACCTGCGCCCACGTGTGGAACTACGAACACGCCATGGCCCGCCTCTTCCCCCGCCTGGAACGCTCGGTCCGCGAGATGCAGGACTTCGACCCGGAGGCCGGTTTCGTGGAAGAGACCGGCATGGTCCGCTTCCGCGGCGAAGGCTGGAAGATGTGGGCCGGTGACGGCCAGGCGGGCACCGTGCTCAAGGCTTACCGCGAGCACCAGATGTCGGCCGACGACCGCTTCCTCCGCAACAACTGGAAGCGCATCAAGAAAGCCCTGGAGTTCCTCATCCGCGAGGATGGGGACGATGACGGGCTGCTGGAGGGCTCGCAGCACAACACCTACGACATCAACTTCTTCGGCCCCAACACGATGGTCGGCTCGCTCTACCTGGCCGCCCTGCGCGCCGCCGAGGAGATGGCCGCCGAGGTGGGCGACGAGGGGTTCGCCAAACGCTGCCGGGCGCTGTTCGACGCCGGGAGCCAGCTGACCGCCCAGGAGCTGTTCAACGGCGAGTATTTCGTGCAGCAGGTGGATTTGGACCGACATCCGAAGCATCAATACGCCGACGGATGCCTGTCAGACCAACTCTTCGGCCAAGGCTGGGCGCATCAGGTCGCGCTGGGTTACGTCTATCCTCGCCCACAGGTGACATCGGCATTGGAGGCTATCTGGCGTTACAACTGGGCCCCCGACGTCGGGCCTCAGAACGCGGTCCATAAGCCGGAACGATGGTTCGCGTACCCCGGCGAGGCCGGGTTGTTCACCTGCACCTGGCCGTACTCCCCTCACTTGGCCGAAGGCGTGCGCTACAAGAACGAGGTGTGGACGGGTATCGAGTACCAGGTGGCGGGCCACATGGCCTGGGAGGGCATGTTGACCGAATGTCTGGCCATCTGCCGGGCCGTGCACGAGCGGTACCATCCGTCCAAGCGCAACCCGTGGAACGAAGTGGAATGCGGCGATCATTACGCCCGAGGGATGGCCAGCTACGGCGTGTTTCTGGGGCTTTGCGGATTCGAGTACCACGGGCCCAGAAGGCACCTGGGCTTTGCCCCGCGGTTGGGAAGCGACGATTTCCGAGCCGCCTTCACGGCTGCCGAAGGTTGGGGGACGATCTCCCAGAAGCGCAGCGACGATGGCCAGACGAATCGGATCGATGTCCACTGGGGGCGGGTCGTGGTGAAGACCTTGGCCTTCGAACTGGCTTCTGACCGGCAGCTCCAGTCGGCCACGGTGAGGCTGGCCGGGCGGCCGCTGGCGGCCGAAACGTCCCGAGAGGGACCGCGCGTACAGATCGAATTGGCCGAACCCGTGGCTGTGGAGGAAGGCCAATCGCTGGAGGTCCGCCTGGCGAACTGAGCGGCCCGCTGCCAGCGGGTCCTCGGCTCGCAGCAGCCCGGCTCTTGCGCTAATGCCGGACTCCGACGAAAAGTCTGTGCTTCTGGTGATTCTGGCGGAAACTTCAAACGAAAGGACCAGACGATGAAGCGAACCACTGCTGTACTGATCGCCTCGTTGGCCGTGATCCTGTGCCAAGCCGTGGGCTTGGCGGTTCGCGGCCAGGAAACGCTCACCTATGAAGATCTGGTGCACCGGCTGACCGACCTGGAGCGGCTGGCCCAGCTGCCTGCAGCCGGCGAGACGTGCGCTCAGTGGTCCAGCTGGGATCGCAGGAGCCGGTACGACGAGGCGACGGGCAGGTATATCGACTGGGCTGCCAACAACGACGGCCCGAACTTCATCCGCCGGGAAGGCGACTATGTGGTGATGGCAGAGATGGAAGGCCCAGGCTGCATCTGGAGGATCTGGTCCGCCCTGGCCCAGAAGGGACGGGTGAAGATCTACCTGGACGGAAGCGAGAAGCCAGCCGTCGATTTGCCCTTTGTGAACTATTTCACCGGCGATACCCCGCCGTTGAACTACCCAATGCTCTCTTACGACTTGGCGGAGGTCGGCTGCCGCGGCCACAACCTCTATTTTCCTATTCCCTACCAGAAATCGTGCAAGATCGTGGCGGAAAAGGGCTGGGGACGTTACTACCACTTCGTCTACACGACTTTTCCTGAAGGGACCCGTGTGCCCACTTTCTCCATGGCTCTGGCCAAAGAGAACCGCGCCGCTCTCCAGCGGCTCAATGCGTTTCTGGCCGACCGGCTTGGTACCGACCCGGCGGGCGACCGGCCGGGGCAGCAGGTCGAGCGGGGTTGGGTCGTCATCGAGCCGGGCGAATCGGAGGCCTTGGAGCTGGAAGGCCCACGGGCCATCACCGCCTTGCGGGCCTCGATGCTGTTTGCGGGCCGCGAGGACGAGATGGCTGCACTCCGCAAACTGGTGCTGAAAATCACCTGGGACGACCAGACCGAGCCGGCCGTCTGGTGTCCGGTGGGAGACTTCTTCGGCACCGCCCCCGGCGTGAATCCGTACCGATCGCTTGTCACAGGGATGACCGAAAATGGCGCGTACGCCTATTGGTACATGCCGTTTGAGCGGAAGGCGCGGATCGAAGTGGAGAACCAGGACGAGGTGGCCCGGGAGCTGGAATACGAGGTTGTCCATGCCCCGCTGGCCCGCCCCTTCGAAGGCCTGGGCTACTTCCACTGCAAATGGCACCGCGATGCGCATCCGCTGCCCGAAGACCGCTGGCCCGATTGGGTGATGCTCAGGACCGAAGGCCGCGGGCGCTTCTGCGGCGTGATGCTGCACGTCTGGGACCCCCGCCCCGGGTGGTGGGGCGAAGGGGACGAGAAGTTCTTCGTCGACGGCGAGAAATACCCTTCGACTTTCGGCACCGGCTCGGAAGACTATTTCGGCTACGCCTGGTGCAACCCGACCCTCTTCCAGCGCCCCTTCCACTGCCAGACGATGACGGAAAACAACCAGGGCCACCAGTCCATCCTCCGTTGGCACATCGCCGACAACGTGCCTTTCCAGAAATCGTTCGAAGCGTGTATCGAAAAGTATCACCGTACTGAACAGTGGGGCACCCAATATGCATGTACCGTCTGCTGGTACCTGGCTCCCGGCGGTGTCGATCCCTACGAGCCGGTGCCGGTCGAGCAGCGCCACAGCTACTACGTCAGGCCTCCGCTTACGGCCGGCGGCTTCCGCGTGCTTGGCCGGCCCAACGGCCTGGTCCGTACCCAAGACATGCGTGGCTTTGCGGAAGGCAAGTGGAAAAACAACGACCAGCTGTGGTGGACCGGCGCCCGCCCCGGCGACCGGCTCGATCTGCTCTTGCCCGTCAAGAAAACGGGCACCTACCAGCTGAGTGTGGTTCTGACGAAGGCCCGGGACTATGGAATCGTCCAACTCTACATTGACGGCGAGAAGGCCGGAGAGCCGATCGACCTGTACAACCCCACCGTGGTCAACACTGAACCGATCCCTATCGGGACCCACGAACTTTCCGAGGGCGAACACAGGCTGACCGTCGAGATCGTGGGGACCAACAAGGACGCCGTTCCCGCCTACATGTTCGGGCTGGACTACGTGATCTTCGACCTGCAGCAGTGAAGGCCACCATACGCTTGTCGGCCAGCGGCCTGGTGTGTGGCTACAGCCCAACGTTGCAGAAGGGAAACGCAGGATGGGCCTCCTTGCCCGTCGATCACGGGCTCGGTCGGCGATCCTGGCCGGCACGGTAGACCTCACGTTTTGTGCCCTCTACGATGCCCAGGCTGTCGCGCATCTTGCCCACTTACGACGGGCAGGAATGTCCGTCCTGCCCTGCCCGTTTGCACCGCGGGGGTACACCGGTGAGGAGTGGAAAAAGAGGGACCAACGGCGCAGGGCAGGCGGAAAGGATCCAGCCGAAGGAATGCTGATTCTCGGCTGCCCATCGGTTGGCCGGGCCCCATTCGTCACTGGCGCAGCCCGGTCTGCCGGCCGCTCAACCGGCTCTCGATCTGCCGTGCTGTTCTTGTCGCGGCCAAGCCGCCCAGGCCGGTACAGCGCAGCTCGC
>DQVB01000554.1 GCA_015661985.1 Planctomycetota bacterium
CGTTGTGGCACCTGGAGCCCCGGGCCGCGCGGCCGTATCCTACAATTGAGGGGTCCTGTTTGGCACTGTTCAGCTCGCTGGTTTACGTCCGCTGGTCGCTTCTGGGTTGCTGCGAGGCACGAGGCGCGGGCGGTTTTCGGTATGGTTCAAAAAGGGGTAACGGTTTGGGAGGCAAGTAACCTGTTGCTCCCTTTGTAGTACCGCCTTTAGGCGGAATGGGGGCGTCAGCAAACGGGGCACGATCATTCCCCCTCAAGGCGGGACTACGAACGAACCGCTTCCGGCGGCTGTCACCCGAAAAAGGGCCAAAACGAACCGAGCCGGTTTTCCCTTGCGGGGCCGGGGCACGCCATTGGTCGAGTCGAGGTCGTGAGGTCAGGTTCCGAATCAACTGGCGGAGGGTCCGAAGCTGCGGCCGGCAGCCGTCCTGCAGCTGCGCCTCGGACCGTGATCGAACCGGGCCGGGGGTGGCAGGCCCTGGAGCTCGGGGAACTTTGGCGGTACCGCGAGCTGTTGTTCTTTTTCGTCTGGCGGGACATCAAGGTTCGGTACAAGCAGACCGAGTTGGGGGTGTTGTGGGCGGTGATCGAGCCGCTGATGACGACCGGGGTGTTTGCCGTGCTGTTCGGGCTGTTGCTGGGGCGAGGCAACGAGCCGGGCGTGCGGGGGGTTCCCTACGCGGTGTCGACTTTTTGCGCCATGTTGCCGTGGTACTTGTTCGCCGAATCGACGGTGCGGGCCAGCGACAGCCTGCTGGAAGGGCGCAACATGCTCACGAAGGTCTACTTCCCCCGGATCCTGTTACCCTTGGCGGCCGTCCTCACGGGGCTGGTGGACTTTGCCATTGGGCTGGTGGCGCTGGTGGCGATGATGATCTGTTTCGGCGTGGTGCCGACTGGCACGGTGATGGCGTTGCCGGTGTTTATCTTGCTGGCCGTGGCGGCGTCGTTGGCCGTGGGGCTTTGGCTTTCGGCTTTAAGCGCGGTGTATCGCGATTTCCGCTACGTGCAGCCGTTTTTGATCCGGGTGGGGTTATTTGTCAGTCCGGTGTTGTTTGCCTCTTCACGGTTGGCCGAGCGGATGCAGGCGGCGGTACCTGGATGGTCCGACGCACTGACCGCACTCTACGCGGTGAACCCGATGGTGGCCGTGATCGAGGGCTTCCGCTGGTCGCTGCTCGGGGTGGAGTGGCCCGGTTGGCTTCTGGTGGCTCCATCGCTGGGGATGACCGTTTCGTTGTTGGTTGGGGGATTGTACTTTTTCCGCCGCATGGAACAGACGATTGCGGATGTGATTTGAGCGGGTTTCGTGGTTCGGGCACGACGGCGTGTGATGGCCGGTGATGTGGTGATCCGAGTTGACCAGTTGGGCAAGCGCTACCGGCTTGGTGAGCGCGTCCCGTATCGCACGCTGCGCGAAAGTCTGCGCCGGGTGGTCGTGACGCCGGTCCGCCGATGGGTGCTTCGGTGTGGTGGAGACGCCGGGGGGCAGCATGGCGGGGAAATCTGGGCGTTGCGGGGCGTGTCGTTCGAAGTCCGTGCCGGGGAAGTCTTGGGCATCATCGGGCGAAACGGGGCCGGTAAGAGCACGCTCTTGAAGCTCCTGACGCGCATCACCCGGCCCACGGAGGGCCGAGCGGAGATCGTGGGGCGCGCGGGCAGTCTGTTGGAGGTGGGCACCGGGTTCCATCCGGAACTGACGGGGCGGGAAAACGTCTTTCTCAACGGCGCCATTTTGGGAATGACGCGCGCGGAAATCCGCCGCAAGTTCGACGACATCGTGCAGTTTGCCGGGGTCGAACCGTTTCTGGACACGCCGGTGAAGCGCTATTCCAGCGGCATGCAGGTTCGGTTGGCCTTTGCCGTAGCCGCCCATCTGGAGCCCGAGATCCTGCTGGTGGACGAGGTGTTGGCCGTCGGAGACGCCGAATTCCAGAAGCGCTGCTTGGGGAAGATGAGCGACGTGGCCCGGAGCGGCCGGACGATCCTGTTCGTCAGCCACAACATGCCCGCCATCTCCCGGTTGTGCCAGAAGGTTCTGGTTCTGTCCGACGGGCGGGCGGTTTACTGGGGCGCGCCGGACGAGGCGATCGCCTTCTACCTGGCTTCCGGCGCCCCGGAGGCCAGTGGTCGAGCGGACCTGACCCAAGCGGTGCGGTGGCCCGGTGCGCCTGAACGCATGCTCACATGGGTTTCCACCCATCGCGGGGACGGCCGGCAGGCTTCGGAATTCACCACGGGCGAGACGATGCTGGTGCGGATCGGTTACCAGTTGGCCGAGCCGCTGCGGGCTTACTGCCAGGTGAACGTGACGGACGTGGCGGGCGATCGGCTGATGACACTGCGCAGCACGCATGCAACCGACGCGTTGGAACTGGCCGCCGGCAGCGGTTGGATCCAATGCCGCGTGGATGACCTGCGCTTGTGTTCGGGCCAGTACCTACTGACTGTGGAAATCGGCAGCTTGCGGGGCACACCCCAATGGCTCGATTGCGTGCCCGACGCCTTGCGGATCCACGTGCACCTGGGCGGCTACCTGGGCGGTGCGGAGATGGCCCCCGGCCAAGGACGGTTTGCTCAGCGTTCGGTGTGGAGTTGTGCCCAAGGGGACTGAAGTGCACGTGGCGGTGGAAGTTGAGAGCGAGGTATCGGCTGCCGAATGGGACGAGGCGATTGGTCGCTCGGATGACACGTGGTTGTTTCACACCGCCGGGTGGATCGAGCTGACCGCCCGCGTATGGCCGCTAAGGAATTGGTTTTTCGTGGTTCGCCGGGGCGGGCGGATCGTGGGGGGGCTTGCCGTGCAGCTGGCTCCGGGCGGGCGTCGGCCGTGGGTCCGGCCTCAGGCCTACTCGATTTGGATGGGCACCGGCGGGCCCTTTGCCGTGCGCGACCTGGACGCCAAAGCGCGCCATCGCGTGCTGGACGCTTTGACCGAAGCGGTGCGGCAGTGGGCCGCTCAGGAGGGTCTAGCGGCCGTTCATTGCGCTCTGCCGCCGCTTGCGCCGAACAATCTGCAGAATGCCCGAGGCATCAACCCGCTGGTTCCCTTCGGCTGGCAGGACACGTCGACCCATACGCGGATCCGGTCGCTGAGCCAGGGCTGCGATCTTTTCGATGGCCTCGATCCCGACGCTCGGCGCCTGTGCCGGCGGGCCGTGGAGGCCGGTTACCGGGTTGCTCGAGAAGATTGGAGCGAAGCGTTGGACCGCTATTACGAACTTCATCAGGAGACATATCGCCGCACCGGCGCAACACCCCATCCACGCGAGTACTTCGAGGGGATCGCGCGCACGATGGGCCCTCGGGGGCATGCGGTGCTGTGGGGTTGCCGGAACAGTTCGGGCCAGCTGGTGGCTTTCCACAACTGCGGGCGCTACGGCCAAGGCGCGGTCTACTGGACCGGCTGCTCACAAACGGCTGACGCCAAGGCGGGGGTGAACTATCTCCTGATGGCCCATGCCATCCGCGCGGCGGCCGAAGAGGGTTTCCGCTATTACGATCTGGGCGAAGCCTTTCCGGGCACATCGGACGCGAAGCTCCGGGGGCTGGATCGGTTCAAAGGGAAGTTCGGCGGCCAGATGTACCGCTTTTTCCGGGGGCGGATCGACCTGCCCCGCCGCCGGCCGTGGCCCCTTGGCGCAGGACGAAAGGGCCGATAATGCCGCTTGAGAACGGCCGACACGCCCGGGCGAGACCAAGGGAGGCGGAATCGCGCGCCGTGGCCGCCGCTGACCGCGCCCAGCAGGAGCGGTGGCGAGCCTTCTACCGGCCGTCGAACTACGAACTTCCGCGGCCTGATCAGGATCCGTACTTCGCCCGGCTGGCAGCGGCCAGGCTGGATCAGGTGCGCCGTCATTATCGCGGCGGACGCGCCCTGGACCTGGGATGCGGCGCCGGCCACTACGCCCTGGCCCTGGCCGCTCACGTCGAACAGATCATCGGCATCGATTTCAGCCCGGAGATGGTTCGGGCCGCAAGTTGCGAAGCACGGCGTCGCAGCCACCGTCATCTGCAATTCTGCGTGGCCAACGCCCGCCGCATCCCACTGCCCGACGCCACGGTGTCGCTGGTCTATTCCTTCGCACTCTTGTATACCGTGCCGGCCGTAGAAGACGTGGTCGAAGAAGTATCGCGGGTGTTGGTGCCCGGCGGCGTGGCCGTGTTGGAGTTCGGTGCGCTGTATTCGCTCAACACCATCGTCTCGCGCGCCATGGAGGAGCTGGCCCGCCCCTTTCATCTTCCTGTCCGAGAGATGCAAGCCATCCTGACCCGATGTGGGCTGGTGATGGAAGAGGACCGCTCGTTCCAGATCCTGCCCTTTTGGGGCGTACGGCCGCTATGGATGCTGCCCTTGCTGCTGCCCTGCTGGAAACGGCTGGCCGCCTTGCCTGTGGCGGGCCGCATGCTCGACGAGCGCATCAGCAGCCTCCCCGGGCTGCGGCGATTCGCGTTCCGGCACATGATCACTTGTAGAAGGAGGACAGGGGAATGAGCGGGCGTGTCGAACCCGGCGCAGTGCCGGAGCGAGTACGGGGGGAGATCCTGCAGCGGAATCCGTGGTACGTGGGCAGCCAATTCGAGTGGGCCGAGCGGCCGGAGGTGCGGAGGATCTACGAGAAGCGATACGAGTTCATCGCAGTGTGCATCGAGCGTGCGCGAGCTCGACGCGGGGCGCAGCTACGGGTGTTGGATGCCGGCTGCGGTGACGGCTATTGGCTCTGGCGACTTGAGCGGCTGCCCGGTCTGGAGCTCGTGGGTGTGGACTACAACCCGGTGCGCGTCCAACGCGCGCGCAGCGTGACCTGCCGCGCGCGGGTCGTGCAGAGTGATCTGGCGTGGCTGGAGCGCTGCGGTCCGTTCGACGTGATCCTGCTCAATCAGGTGATCGAACACGTCCCGGACGACGAGCAGTTGCTTGTGGCGGCACATCGCGCGCTCGATCCCTGTGGCACTTTGATCCTGGGGACGCCCAACGAAGGGGCATGGCTCCAGCAGCTCTGGCTGCGGGTCACCGGCCAACGGGCGGCGACCGACCATGTGCATTTCTACACGGAAGCGGAGATCCGCGGAAAGATCCACCGGGCCGGATTTCGGGTGGAGGCCGTGATGCGCGAGGTCTTCTTTCCCGGCAGCTACCGTATTTACTATTGGCTTACGGCGCGCCATTGGGGCTTTCGCCTGCTGGAACGACTTGCCTTGGCGTTTCCCGGCCAATGCAGCGATTATTACTTTGAATGTGTGGCGTGAGTATGCAGGACCGCGGAGGCGTGCGAGGATTCACCACGGCGTGCAAGGACTGGATCAAGTCCTGGTGGCTATGGTATCAAACCAGGTCCGAGATCCCTGCGCTGCGGCAATACGCCTTGGAGCATTTTGCCGGGGCCGAGCCGGTCGGCGGCACACCGGACGCCGGTGGCAAGCTCGTGCTGGGCGTGGTGGGGGGTTACCCCTTCCTGGGCTACGTGCGGCTCGGCTATGATTGGGTCGCCGCGTACTACAACCCGCTGCGGCTGTTTGCCGAGGTCCACTACTTCCAGATCCTCCGCACGCGAACCCTTCGGTTCGACCTGGGGTATCCGTTCTTCGTTCACTATTTCGGGTCCGCTGAGGATATTGTCCGAATCGGGCGCAAGCACGGCCTCAGTCTGGTCCGGGCCTACGACCCGGTCAACGGCGTTTGTGCCACCGAGGCCGCCAGGGAGTTGAATGTGCCGGTGGTCGTGAGCGTACATTGACCGATGATGACGCATGAGAAGTTGCTGGAAACCTTGATCGAGGTGGACCGCATCGATGCCCGTCTGGGTGAGGCGGACCATGTGATCGCCATGTCGCAGGTCTTGAAGGAAGCCTGCGTGCGTGTGGGGGTTCGTCCGGAAAGCATTGCGGTCTTGGGGAACCGTGTGTCGACGAGCCGTTTTCGGGCGGTCCCGCAGGCGAACTATGACCCGCGCATCATCCGCGCTCTTTTTGTCGGCCGGCTGCAGAGGCAGAAGAACGTACACGGCGTGGCCGGCGCCCTGGCCAGCTTGAAGGCGGAGGGGTGGCGCGTGGATTTCCACATTTGCGGCGGCCTGGGGATGAACCGGTACCTTGAGGAGGCCCTGTCCGTGCTCGATCCGGCCGACTGGCGCTATTGGGGCCCCGTGTGTAACCGCGAGTTGCCGGCCCGGTACCAGTCCGTCGACATGTACGCGGGGCCTTCGTTCTTCGAGGGGTTTCAGATCCCGCTGATCGAAGCGTTGGCCTGCGGCAAGCCGTGTGTGGCAAGCAATCAGCCGCCGGCCACGGAGATCATTGGACCTGGAACGGGCGAGCTGGTCGATCCAGAGGATCCGGAGGACATTGCGCGGGGCATCCGGCGTTTGAAGGAACGATTGAACGATCCACAGACGCGCGAGGCCGTGGCAGAAGCGTGTCGGCGCCAGGCCGTTGAGCGTTGGAGTTATCGGACGGTTTCCGCACGCGAGGTGGACGTCTACCTCGAGGTGCTGGCCGCATTCCGGGCAAAGGAAGCAAGAAAACCCTGACGTCCAGGCGGAGTTCAGACAGGCGGAGCTGGGACAGAGGAAACGACTGTGATTTGGTGGAAGCGACGCTCGAGGTGCCTCGGTACCCAAGCTGCACTGGAATGGGTTTTGAACAACGAACTGCCATCGGGTGGCATCCGCGTCCATTCGCGGCACAAGCGGGCCTACCCCGAAGTGACCGGGTACCTGATCCCCACGCTGCTTGATTACGGACAAGGGGATCTGGCCGCTCGGTTGGCCCGCTGGCTGATTGACATCCAGCGGCCGGAGGGCGCGTTCACGGATCCGGACCACGGCGTGCCGCACATTTTCGATACCGGCCAAGCGCTCCGGGGGCTTCTGGCCGCAAGTGAACTTGTGCCCGGGGCAATCCCGGCGGCCGAGCGGGCCGCGGGGTACCTGGTGAACGAAATGGTCGACGAAGGGAGGGGCGGCTTTCGCCTGCAGCCGGAGTACGAAACTCAAGGCATTCCACAGACGATCCATCTCTATGTGCTCCCGCCGCTCGCGGCTGCGGCCGAGCGGTTCAAGCAGCCCGACTGGGCAGCCGCTGCCCAGCGCTGCGCCCAACACTACCTTGCTCATCCTCAGCTCTGCTGCGCCGAACAGCTGACCCATTTTCTCGCCTACCAGCTTGAAGCCCTGTTGGACCTCGGACGATCCGGGCCAGCGATTCCCGTATTGGAAGGACTGGAAACCCGCCAGCGGCCCGACGGGGCGGTGCCGGCCACCAGCCGGGCCGCCTGGGTCTGTGTCCCGGGCGTGGCTCAGCTGGCCGTGTGTTGGTACAAGGCCGGCCGGCCCGAGCCGGCCGACCGGGCGCTGCGGTGGCTCGAGCAACACCAGCGCCGTTCAGGCGGTTTCCGCGGCAGCACGGGCCGCGGCGCCGACTATTTCCCCAGGACGGAAGTTCCCTGGGCGGCCAAGTACTACCTGGACGCGGCCCGGCTCCGCGCGGCCAACGGCTGGCCGGCAGCCCCGTAGAGCGCATGGCCAGTGGGACTTCACGGAGCGGACCACGACGCATCTTGCCCGCCCGACTGTGGCACGGCGCAACAGGGGCGGCAGCCGGCCCCGGTGTTGACGGGGTTGGAATCGCTCCAGCCGGGTTGGGGGAGCCGTATTCTTGTCACGGCACCGAGCAAAGGCTTTTTCTAACGACACAAGTCGCTTACATCGCTGGTGTCAGGTCGTTTCTGGAGGTCCGGGTGATGCTTTACCTCAAAGTCGGACGATCTCGATGATCCCGCCCATCGGAGGAGGTACTCCTCGAAATCCCTGTTTTCCCGGGGAGACGGTTGACGTTGGTGTGGATGGAGTGATACCGAGGACCTGCACGACAAAAGCCCACCGAATTCGGCTATGTTGCCGCGGGTGGATTTTGTAGTTCCATCCGCCGTGGAACGTGTTCCGTTTGCCGTAGCGCTGTTGCCCCAGCCGCTGCCACCACCGCCGAATCGACGCCACGGCAAACTGCGCCGTGTCGTGGCCGATCCCTACAGACACGCCCGCCTCATTCATCGCCAGATCATACACTCCATAGGGAACCGCCTTGCCCAGCTTCTTGCCCGGAAAATCGTGGCACTTCAACCGAACCGGATCGCCCCGCGTCGTCGGCTCGATCGGCCTTTCCAAGGCTTCGATCAAACCGGGTTGCTCTTCCTCTTGCGAACGGCGTCCTTCGCCGGGCCGGCGTTGACGATCGGGGGGCAGCGTCTCAGGGCCCTCCGGTGCCCGAATCCCATGACGAATCGTCCGATCCGAGATCCCTGTGGCCGGGGCCACCGCCGTGATGCCACCCCAGCCCAGCGATCCGACTTCCACAGCCGCCCGGCGGCGCCTGCCTCGTTCGTCCAGCTCCGAGAGCGTGCCAACGCTTGCTTGAATCCGGGAAGGCACAAGCAGTGCATCGAAGAGTGAGAAGTGGCCCTTCAGTCGGACCCGTTCGCTTGGGAAGCCTGTCTGCTTATGGGCATGAGTCTGCTGAACGAAGCGAAGAACGATCTCGCTCTGCGGGCGATGAGCAAAGCTGCCTACCTGGCGCCCGAGTCCGCTGCGGTGCAGTACCATTTGGGCGAAGCGTACCGCGCGTGTGACATGCTGGAGCAGGCGCGGCGAGCCTATCAGAGCGCTGCGGAGTTGCTGCCGTCAGCGAGCGACCGCCAGATCCGTATCTACTGCGGAGGGTTTGGACCGTCGGTGCTGCGGCTGCTCTTCCAGGAGATGGCCACGCGGTGCCAACGCTGCTGAACTTGCCCGGCCGGCGGTGGGGGCTCGCCCTTTCCGCAGGGGCGAGCTACAATGGTGGGCCGTGGGTGGATGGCATGAGTGGGGGGAGGGGCCAGCCAGCGGTGATCGGGCCGGATCCTGGCGCGTTCACGCGCCAGCCGGCTCAGGGGGCGGGTTGGCTGGTGGGCGGCGGCGGGGTGAACCTTGTCGGACCAAGTTCTGGGCAACGGCCGGCGGCGATTTGTCTTGCGGTCGCGTTTGGATGTCTCGGCAGACTGATCCTCTGGCGGTGTTACGGGAGTACCCGGCTGACTGCCAGCCGCTGTGGTTGGAGCCACTGGGCTCGGCTGGTGGTTTCAGCGGGGCGATGTTTTGGCGCCTGGGGGCTCGGTCGGGCCGGCTTTGCCTGCGTCGCTGGCCTCCGGGCTATCCCACTCGGGAGAAGTTGGAGTTCATCCAGGCGGTATTATGGCACGCCACGCGCGAGGGTTTCCGGCGGGTTCCCCTGCCGCTGGAGACACGGAACCACCGAGGCTATGTGGCCCACGGCGGCTTTCTTTGGGAATTGGCCCCTTGGCTGCCGGGGACGGCCGACTACGCCCAGCATCCTACGCCGGCCCGGCTTCGGGCAGCCATGGTCACCTTGGCCGAATTCCACCGGGCCACCGCCACCTTTCCGCTGCCGGATTTGCCCGCCAGCCGTTCGCCCGGGATCCGATCGCGATTGGTTCGCTTGGGCCGCTGGATCGAAGGCGACCTGGACCGGTTGGCCGAGGCGATCCAACCGGGCCTGTTTGCGGAGATCGAGGGGCGGGCATGGCAGGTGCTTTCCTTGACCCGCCAAGCGGCCCCGTCGGTCCTGGCGCTTCTGGAACAACTGTGCGACACACGCGTGCAACTCCAGCCGTGCATTTGCGATGTGTGGCACGAACACGTGTTGTTCGAGGCGGATCGAGTTACCGGGCTCATCGACTTCGGCTCGATGCGGCCCGAATCCGTGGCGGCCGACGTGGCCCGGCTGTTGGGAAGCATGGCCGGCGATGACCGCTCGAAGTGGGAAATGGGCCTGGAGGCCTACCAATCCCTCCGGCGGCTTTCGCCCGGTGAGTTGGCCCTGGTGACCGGCTTCGACCGAAGCACCACGGTCTTGGCCGGGCTGAACTGGCTGGAGTGGATCTACTGCCAAAGGCGGGTCTTCGAGAACCGCCAAGCCATCCCGGGCCGCCTGGACGTCATCATCCAGCGGCTGGCCCGGCTGGTCTCGTCGTAGCGCCCGGCCGCCTGGGCCGACGGCTGAAGAGCCCAAGCTGCCCCGCGTCGGCCCGTCGCCCCTGCCCCCTCCGGGCACTCACACTTCGACGACACCCAGCTCGTGATACACGGATTCGACCGTCTCAGCGTCGATCCGTTCCAACCGGCGCCCGGCGCCGGCCGCCAGCGACAGGTCGGCCAACTGACGGATGCGCCGCGGCACACCCTCGGCCAGCTCGTGCAGCCGCCTGAGTGCTCCATGGTCGAAGACCGACTCGGCGCGACCGGCCTCGGCCTGAACCTGCTGCACGAAGCGGGCCGTGTCGGCTTCCTCCCAGGGCTCCAGGTCGATCCGCAGCTCGGCTCGTTCCAGCAGGGCCGGACCGATCCGCGCGGCGCGATCCGGTCTGGCAGCCAGCACGACCACCAGCGTCGATTCGGGCCCGGATTGCTCTTCCACGAGGCGCAACAAGGTGGTAAGGGATTCGGTCCGTGCGGCATCGGCATCGTCGGCCAGCAGGACCGATTCCAGCCCCTGGTAGCGGTATTCGGCGAGCCGGTCGGTGAGCTGCTGCCAGAGGGCGTAACGCGGCAGCTGCGCAGCGGGGGCGATCCCCAGCTGCAGGGCCACCAGCCAGAGCAGTTCGTCGCCGCCAACGCCCGTCAGGTTCATCTTCACCACCGGCCGCCCCTGGCTGCGCAACTGCCCGGCGAACAGCTCCAGCATCAAGGACTTGCCGCTGCCCGACGCGCCGAGCAACAGGCCCACGCGCCGCCGCTGTTCCACCAGAAACTGCAACCGGGCCAAGGCCTCTTCGTGGGTCGGGCTGCAGTAGAACCATCGCCACTCGGCCCGACCCGAGAAGGGCATCTCACGCAAGCCCCAATACGCCTGGTACATCGGATTCCCTCCATCGCCCATCACCGGCCGGCTGGACCGCCCGCAGCTGGCCAAGGCCCCCGCCGCGCGAGTCGCGCCCCGCAGTCGCGATCCACCCAGCCCGCTGATCATTGTCGGCCGCCGCCCCGCGGCCGCTTGACGCCGTTTTCCCTTTCGGCCCAATCCGGGCAAGCTGAGTGACCCCGAGAAAACGCGGGGCCCGTCACTGCGGCGCGGAGCGGGCAAGGAGAGAGGAAAGGGCAAAACGGTCAAGCAGCGGAAGAGCAAGAAGCCGCGCCCGGGCCTCGATCAAATGCCCGGCCCCCCGTCCTCCGCGACGGACGCGCGCTGGCGCCAAGTCTGCTCGATCTGCTCAAGCGTCTTCCCTTTGGTCTCCGGCACGTAACGGAGGACGAACACGAAGGCCACCAGACACATCAGGCCGTAGCTCCAGAAGGTGATCGGCTCGCCGAGCCGTTTGAACATCCACGGCACCGACTGCGAGACGGCGAAGCAGGCGATCCAAAGGGCCACGACAGCCACGGACATGGCACGGCCACGGATGCGCGTAGGAAAGATCTCCGCAAGGACAACCCACACAACAGGCCCCATGGCGATCGCAAAGGACGCCACGTAGCCCAGGGTGAACAGGAAGATCCAGCCCGGGGCCAGCTTCAGGGCGAAGCCGGCACCCAGCAGGGCCAGCGACGTACCCATGGCGACCGACGTGGCCAACAGCAAGGGCCTCCGGCCGGCACGGTCCACCACGCGGATGGCCACCAGGGTGAAAGCGAGATTGACCACCTGGAGGGCCGCCGTCTGTAACAATGCCTGGGTGGCCGTCACCCCCGTGCCCGATGCCTTGAAGATCGTCGGCGCATAGTACAGTACGGCGTTGATCCCGGTTACCTGCTGAAGGACCGCCAAAACCACAGCCACAACCAGGGCCATGCGCATACCCGGCGCGGAAAGTTCCCCCAGCGAGCCGCGCTCGTGGGCCACCGCCTCGCGGATTTGCTCCAGCTCCCACTCCGCCCGGTCGCGGCCGCCGGTGCGCGTCAAAATGGCCAAGGCCTCGGACGGCCGGCCCTGCTTGACCAGCCACCAAGGGCTCTCCGGCACGAAGAGCAGACAGATCAAAAACAAAACCGCAGGGAGCGTCTCCGAGGCGAACATCCATCGCCAACCGGTAGCCACGTTCCACGCTTCGTCGTGTGCCGTGCGGGCAATCCACCAATTGACCACCGAAACGACGACCATCCCTGTGATGATGGTGATCTGGTTGAGCGACACCAGGCGCCCGCGCAGGTGCGCCGGCGAAACCTCAGCGATGTACAAGGGTGAAAGCATGGAGGCGATGCCCACACCAAACCCGCCGACAAAGCGGGCGGCCACCAGTTCGGTCAGGTTGCGGGGCACGGCCGAACCGACAGCCGAGACGGCAAACAGCCCAGCGGCCAACAACAGGGCCTTCTTGCGGCCCAGACCGTCGCTGAACGTACCGGCCAACGCGGCGCCGAACATGCAGCCCACCAGCACGTTGGACACGGCCCATCCCTTGCCCCCCGGCCCCAGCCGGAAATGGATCTCCAGGTAATCAATGGCCCCGGCAATCACTGCCGTATCGTAGCCGAACAGGAGGCCGCCCAGGGCAGCCACGGAAGCCAACAGCAGCACGTAGCCCACGCTGCGGCGCCGCGGCTGGACATCGGCCACCTCTGGTGCGGCTGGCATGGTCATCTGCGGATTACTCCTTCGTGCGCGGTTCCTTGCACGGTCCTGAGGCAGCACGAGCTTGCCAGATCACTCTCGATGGTTTCCCGCGCTGGTGGGGCCCCATCGTAGCCGGCGGCCTCGGCTCTTGACAAGGATCGGCCCAACCGGCAGATTCTCCAACAGAGGGGACAACCGTTACCGGGCGCGGACCATCCCGGACGTTGACCAGTCACGGCCGGGCGGGGGTGAACCGGCACCACAGGCTTTGCGTGGCCACCGGCCCCAAAGGCCATCACATCCACCTGCGCCACAGGCCCTGCGCACGCGGGCGGTAGCCCCGAACCCGAACGGCCGGTCGCGCTGGTTTCTTTGGCTGTACATCAATCATGAATTCGCGTGAACGTGTGGAAACAGCCCTTCGCCACGAAGAGCCGGACCGAGTCCCGCTGGATCTCGGGGCCAGCCCGGTGACGGGGATGCACGTCAGCTCCGTGTATCTGCTGCGACAAGCCCTGGGGCTGGATCCGCCGGCTGCGCCGGTCAAGGTGGTTGAACCCTACCAGATGCTCGGTGAAATCGCTCCCGATCTGATGGAGGCGCTGGGGGTCGATGTGGTCGGCCTGGCCGGCACGAAGACCTTGTTCGGCTTCGAGAACAAGAACTGGAAGCCCTGGACGCTGTTCGACGGCACCCCTGTGCTGGTGCCCGAGGCCTTCAACACCGAGCCGGAGCCGAACGGCGATGTCCTCATGTACCCCGAAGGGGACAAGACGGCTCCACCCAGCGGTCGGATGCCCAAAGGGGGCTTCTATTTCGATACGATCGTCCGCCAGGAACCGATCGACGACGAGCATCTCAACGTGGAGGATAACCTGGAGGAGTTCGGTCCCATCAGCGACAGCGAGTTGCAGCATTTCGCCACCGAAGCCGACCGTTTGCATCGGGAGACCGACAAGGCCATACTGGCCAATTTCGGCGGCACAGCTTTCGGTGACATCGCCCTGGTTCCCGCCCCGTGGCTGAAACGCCCCAAAGGCATCCGCGACATCGAAGAGTGGTACGTCAGTACGGTGGCGCGGTTCGATTATGTGTACGAGGTCTTTCGCCGCCAATGCGAAATCGCCCTGGCCAACCTGGAAAAGATCTACGACGCCGTGGGGGACAAGGTAACCGCCGTGTTCATCACAGGCACCGACTTCGGGACACAACAGGGGCCTTTCATCAGCCGCCAGGCCTATCGCAACCTCTACCTGCCGTTCCACCGCCGCGTGAACGACTGGATCCATGAGCATACCGCCTGGAAGACCTTCATCCACTCGTGCGGTTCGGTCGCGGCCCTCATACCCGACTTCATCGAGGCCGGGTTTGACATCCTCAACCCCGTCCAGTGCTCCGCGGCGGAGATGGACCCGCAAACCCTGAAGGATCAGTTCGGCGACCGGATCGTCTTCTGGGGCGGCGGCGTGGACACCCAGAAAACGCTCCCCTTCGGCACACCCGATCAGGTGCGGGCCGAAGTGGCCGAGCGGATCCGCATCTTCGGCCGCGGCGGTGGGTTCGTGTTCAACACGGTGCACAACGTCCAGGCGGGCACGCCCCAGGAAAACCTGCTGGCCCTCTACGACGCCATGCGCCGGGCACGGGGCGAAGCGGGACTGACCGGCCGGAGCTGATCCCAAGGACCCGCGGCCGCCGGATGGATGGCGAGTTGCCCTTGCCGCCGACAACCAAACCACAAACACCACAGACCTCGCACAGGGCCGTCTGGCCATGATCGATCGCATGGAAATCGAACCGGCACGCCGTCCGATCTGCGGCACGGTTCGCCCGCCGGGCTCGAAAAGCATCACCAATCGGGCGCTGGTCTGCGGGGCGCTGGCCTCGGGCCAGTCGCGGCTGGTCGGCGCGCTGGACAGCGAAGATACCCGCGTGATGATCGACTCGCTCAGCCGACTGGGGATCCGCGTCTCACACGACCCGCAACGACGCATCGTCCAGGTGGCTGGCTGCGGCGGCCGTATCCCCGTCGACCGTGCCGATCTGTATGTGGCCAACAGCGGCACAACGGTCCGCTTCCTCACGGCCCTGGTCTGCTTGGGACACGGCACCTACCGCCTGGACGGCACCCCGCGGATGCGCCAGCGGCCCATCGAAGATCTGTTGGACGCCCTGCGCCAATTGGGCGCCGATGCGCGGAGCGAAGCGGCCACGGGCTGCCCGCCGGTGCTCGTCCACGCCACGGGGCTACGCGGAGGCAAGGCGAGCGTGTCGGGGAAGATCTCCAGCCAGTTCCTCAGCGGCGTGCTCCTGGCCGCCCCCTGCGCGCTGACACCGGTGGAACTGGAAGTGACCGGCCGGTTGGTCTCCCGGCCTTACGTGAAGATGACCCTCGAGGTGATGGCAGCCTTCGGCGTCGAGGTCCAGCGCGAGGACCTGCGGCGGTTCCTCGTGCCGGCACAGGGCGGCTACCGGGCCCGGCAGTACGAAATCGAACCGGATGCGTCGGCCGCCAGTTACTTCTTCGCCGCTGCAGCCATCACCGGCGGCACGGTAACGGTGGAAGGACTCGGACGAAACAGCCTCCAGGGCGACGTGCGCTTCTGCCACTGCCTGGCCCGCATGGGCTGTCACGTCGCCTACCATCCCCGAAGCATCACCGTGCGGGGTGGCCCGCTCAAAGGCATCACCGTCGACATGAACGCCATCAGCGACACCGTCCAGACATTGGCAGCCGTGGCCCTCTTCGCCCAGGGTCCCACCACGATCACCGGCGTGGGGCACATCCGGCACAAGGAGACCGACCGCATCGCCGCCCTGGCCACCGAACTGCGAAAGCTGGGCGCAGCGGTCGAAGAGCGGCCCGATGGGTTGCGCATCGTGCCAGGAAAGCTCCGGCCCGCCGAGATCGAAACCTACCAAGACCACCGCATGGCCATGAGCTTCGCCCTGGTAGGGCTCGTCCAGCCGGGCGTGGTGATCCATGACCCCGGCTGCACCGCCAAGACATACCCCCAATTCTTCGAAGACATTTCGGCGCTGGTAGGCTAGTCGGCCCCGGTGGGATCAGACCCCGTACAAGCCCACGCCCCCAAACCGCCCCCAAGGGGGCCAAACCTGCCCCCGTCCCAAATGGAGCCGAGGGGATTCGAAGCCCTGACTCCCAGCTTGCAAAGCTGGCGCTCTCGCGGCTGGGCTACGGCCCCGGGCCGCGGCTGGCGGGACCCGCAGCTGGGGCAGCCACCGCCATAGGAGGATCATGTCAAGCCACCCACCGCGCTGAAGTATACCAGCGGGCTCGCCCCGCGGCCAAACGCACCTGGACAAGGCGTCTGGCGCGAAACCGCCGGCCAATGGGAGCCCGAACCTCACTGGGTCAGTCGCTGTCCGCGATGACAGGGTTGGGGAGCACGCCCAGTCTGTCGATCTCCACCTCGACCACGTCGCCCGGTTTGAGGTACACCGGTGGCTTACGTGCCATGCCCACCCC
>DQVB01000319.1 GCA_015661985.1 Planctomycetota bacterium
CCAGCACGTCGCAGGTGATCCGGCGGAAGCTGCGGTGGTCCACGATCGACAGCACGCAGAACGGGCCGTCGCACAGCTCGAGCTCGTCCGCCGCGATGTATCCGGAAGAATCAGCCAGCACCGCGTCTAAATGACCGTGGGCAATTGTGCGACAAATGGTCCGTGGAGAATCCGAAATACGAAGCACGAAAGGGCGAAACAAGCACGAAATCGGAAACTCAAATGTCCAAAACGTACCAGTGCACCGCTGGATGCTGTGGCGCAAGCGACGGATGGCCGGCCGTGTTTTTGTCATTGGGGTTTGGGACATTCGGATTTGTCTCGATATCCGGACTCAGACACTCGGATTTGTCATTAGTGGTGTCGCCGAACGGGGCACGGTCATGTAGGTGTTCGCCCCTGAGGTGCTGCTCCGCCCTTTTCCCCGGCGTCCACCCAGTTCTGAATGGTCGAGAAAGGCACGAACACACGGTGGTCTCACGAAAGATGCCAGCTGGCCGCGCGGTACGGCAAGCGGTCCTCTACCACCAGGCGCACCGCCAAGGCAACCACGCGGCGGGTATAGTGGCTTTTGGGCGGAGCCAGGTCCGACATGTCGGCCATGTCTGCGTTGAAATACCTCCTGCACTTGCAGCAGTAATGTTGTGAATAGGTGACGTGAATCTCCCGCGGCCGTCCCGAGAGCAGATCTCCCAGGTCGTGGAGCTTCCGTTGCATGGCACAATGACGGCCAATGACGGTAGCAACTGCGATGACACTCCGGGCAGGGGCGCCGACGACGACTGCAACGGTGCTGGACAATCTTGGGCTTGGGAAGGTGCTCAACACGGGTGATTCCTTCCCTCCGATCCGCGACGTATTCTCCCTCCCGGTCCCGACATGATCATCCTCCTTGACGGAAATGGCCCGCGGAAAACAGCTGAAATGGCCCAGGATGTCACCACCAATCCCCAGTAACGTTGGTACAGTCTCCGAAAAACCGCTTCCCCGCGGCCAAATCACGGGAAAACCCGAGCCCCCTGCGGGCAAGGGCCTTTTGGCCCCACCCTAACCCCCCACGAGGACGGGCACTTACGCACAGCGCATCGGGCACCTGCGGCCCCCTGCCCCCTTGATTGACCGGCCCCTTGCTGTACAATGGGCGTCGGTCACCGGAAGGGGAGCGGAGCCGGGAGTTCATCGATGACCGATTCGCCGAACGAGCCATTCGCTTCCGATCACGGCGCGGGGGATGGGGACGACGTTTACGGCATCAGCTGGCCTGCCGATCGGGTCACCGAGGACGTCCGCCAGCCTGCCATGATGCGCCGGGAGCCTGTGGTCACCTTCGAGCCACCTCCCCCTGCACCGCGTCGGCCCTTCGTCACGGGTGTCTTCGCGTTTCTCTTTTACCTCAAGACCCTGGCCGTCTGGTTGCTTGGTTCCATCGGCTTGATGATTGGCCTGCTCTTGTGCTTGTACTGTATGTACTTGGTGGAAATCGGTCTGACGGTGGCCGCAAGATGTCTGGCGGTACCATCGCTCTGGCTGGCCGCCTTCCCGCTTGGGTATCTCTCGGTCTGCTGTCTCAACGTCATCGAGCAGACTTCGCAAGGGTACGACAAGATCGAAGACTGGTCGGTCGGGGAGTGGCGCGAGTGGTTCTGGTCGTTCGGGTTTACGCTGGGGGCCATCGTCCCTGCGCTGTTGATCGGCGCCGTCGTCGGTGCGATCCCATGGGTGGGGACGGGGTTGTCCATGGGGTTGACCGTTTTCCTGCTCTATCCGGTGTTTTTGCTTTCGGCTCTGGACAACGGGTCCATCTTCGCTCCCATCTCGGGGCTCATTCTGCGGAGCTTCAGGACCGCTTGGCGGGGCTGGTTGATCTTCTACGGTGAAACCAGTGTAATGGCAGCGGCGTTGGTTCTATTGATCCTCGTGTTGTTTCCTTTGAACCCGTTCTTGGCGGTGGCCGTTACCACACCGCCGCTGGTCGCCGTGATGCTCATCTACGCGCGCTTGCTGGGACGGCTGGTCTGGTACATTGGGCAATCCCAGGAGGAATAGTGAATCCTGCGCATCTGCAGGTCGTTCACGCGGTGTGTGTTACTGTTGTCTGAAGCAAAGGGAGAGCACGAAAATGAATTGCACAAGGGGTTTTGTCTGGCTCGGCCTGTTCGGGTTCAGCGTTTTATCGTTGGGCTCGGGATGTGGGCAGGCGCCCACCATACCGAGCTCGTACAAACAGTACAACGCCAAGAACGGCGCGTTTCAATGCGACTACCCGGAAGGTTGGGAAGCCCAAGGTGCTGGCAAAAGAGAGGCTTTCCACAGCGCGAAGTTCAGCAGTGGTTCGGCGACGATCAAGATCACAGCGGACTTGGCCGGATCGCTGATGGGCGACATTGCCGAATCCTTCGGCGGCTTAGGGGACGCTGGCGGTCTGGCAGAGGAGGGCGAGGATCTTTCGCCCGTCGCCGAGATCCATCAGCTGGGCAAAGAAAGGGTCGCCGAGGAGCTGAGCAACTACGAAGAAAAGGAGCCCGAAGTGGTACAGACGCGCCTTGGCGAAGGACGCAGGTCCGAGTTCTCCGCCTCCGGCGCGTTCGCGGGCCGCTTGCGCGGTTACCGCGTCACGTTCCTCGCTCACAACCATCGCGTGACCGTCGTTTGCATGTGTCCGGAAGGCTACTGGGACCGCCTCCAGCCGGTGTTCGACAAGGTGATTGACAGTCTGCGGCCGGGCACGAAGGAACTGTGAAGCCCGACCGACCGCCTCGGTTGTCCACAGATGTTCGGCCCCTTCGGTCGAAATGCTGGGCCGTCTGGGCAATCGGACTGCGCACACCGAAAGGCCACCGGGACTACCCCGGCAAGCGACGGGCTTCCATAGCAACTGTTTGGATAACGCCCCTTTTGGAGCTTCGCTCTCCGAGCCGAGTCGATCCGGCTTGTAACTGGCGGCAAGCGTTCACGGGGCACCTTCGAGGTACCCGGATAGCGGGAGACAGCGCCGGATACACCCAGTTCGATGGCGGCACAAACCACGTGACGGTGGGCCATCGGCCCCCTGGTGGCGGCCTCGAGCCACCCTGGGGCAGACGACCGTGCGAATGGTAGGAACAGTTGGCCACAGAGGACCCCGAGTCGGTGACGGTTTTGGAGGTTTGTTCGGTGTGCTCCCAGGTATGGCTGGCCGTTTCGTAGGAACAGTTGGCCACAGAGCAGACAATCTCTTCTGCCAAAACCCTCTCAATCCTTCATGTGCCAATGGCAGGAACAGTTGGCCACAGAGGGCACAGAGGACACAGAGGGCAGAGGACGCCGAGTGGGTGACGGTTTTGGAGGTTTGTTGGGTGTGCTCCCAGGTATGGCTGGCCGTTTGGTCGGAGGTGGCGTGGTTGTCCGAGTCGACGCGGGATGGGAGAAGCGGCCGAGCAGGCCGCGCCGGCCCACCGATATGGGCTTTTGACATACCGAGGACCATGCTGAGGTGCAACGCCGTTTTCTGCCGCCCCGGTGCCCTCAACCCTCAACTTTCGACTCACGACTACCCGCCGTCAGCTCTCCGCTCTCGGCCGTCGGCTCGCCCCTTCGGTTGCGGCGAAGCCTGCGGTAGGCATACCTCCAAAGCTCGCCGGGTGTGCCCTTCCGTCCGCGTATTGGGTCAGGTTGTCATGGAACCGCCGCTCGCCCAGCCGTCCCGCACCGGTGGCCTTGTTGTCGTCGACCGATTCGGTGACCACATCCTCGAACGACACGTGCAACACCTGCCCGCCCGAAGGAGTCGGACCGGTACGGCTGGGTCTGTTCCGGAGCAGGTTACCTGTCAACCGCCGGCCCTGCTCGCCGTGCGTCAGTGTAGTCTCCCGCCCCGTCGGGTCCCGGATCAGCGCCGCCCGGTCGGCCGGGGCGGGGAGCGAGACGACCGGTAGAGCAGGGTCCGAGCGTGCCACAGTGGGAGTCTCCGGGAGCGGCTGGGTCCAGTTGCCGGCCGTATCGGTGACGGTGATCACCAGATCACACGTCCCCACCGGAGGCGGCTTCCAGCGTGCCGGGCCCTCCGAATCGACCTCACGCGGCTGGCCGCCAGCGGTGAGCGTCGCGATCTTGAGGTCCACGTTGTCGGGCCGCCGAGGGTTGGCCGGATGGCGTCGGCATGCGGTTTCACAGGAGTACGAGGAACGCTATACTGAACTAGCTCTCTGAGGCGCAGACGCTGCGGGGCGCCCCTGGGCCGCAAGGGGGATCAGGCCGCCAGTGTGTGCGTTTATACGCGGCGGGCGAGGGCACTGCGAAGTTGGGCTCGACAGGCGGGAGGGTTTCATGGCTGTGGCCAACGATCAGCTGCGGGAATCTCTGGAACCAGCGCCGGAACAGGTCCGGTATGCCGTGATCCTGGAAAAAGGTATGTATTTGGGGCTGGCTTGTCTGTTTGTGACGTTCGGGCTCTACGTGTTCGAGGCGATCGGCCCGTACATCCCCCACGAGCAATTGCCCCGGTATTGGAACTTAGGGGTGGACGCCTATCTTGAGCAGACGGGTATCGAGCCGGGATGGGCATGGTTGAGGATGCTGGGACACGGAGATTTCCTCAACTTCCTGGGGATCGCGGTCTTGGCAGGCGTGACGGTGGTCTGCTATGCGGCCATTCTGCCGATCTTGATCAGGAAGAGAGACTATATTTATTCAGCGCTGGCGGTCCTGGAGATCCTCGTGCTGGCGGCGGCGGCCAGCGGAGTGATTTCGGTGGGTCACTGAGGCTTTGCGCGGGGGAAGGGG
>DQVB01000435.1 GCA_015661985.1 Planctomycetota bacterium
GCGCCTCCACCAGGAACGGCACAACCGTGGCAGTCCAGGCCAGTGTCCGGGTCGCCGAGCCTCCGCTACCCCGGCAGCTGCCTTAGCAGATCGGCGCGCGGCATCTTTCGTCAAATATTTCCTGAGGTCCTTTCTCGGCAGGGACCGCAGCGCGCGCTCGCCTCACCCGCGTCTTTGCAAAGTCCCGCTTCTCTTTCAGTTCGTTTTCCAACTCCCTTAGCCGCTTCTCCAGTTCGGTCAGCTTGTCCCGAGATGCCGAGGCCCGCGGATCGGACTCAACGCCGTCCATATCGGCAAGAGGCAAGAGTCTAGCGAGGCTGCGCCTCAGACCAACTGCCGCATGTGAGGCAGTGTACAACAACCTGGACAAAACTTGACTCAAATGCAACAACTTTGCCCCTATGAGTAACCTAACCCGGCGACAGGCGGGCTCCCAAGCGCCGGAGCTTGCGGTCCAGGTTCTCGTAGCCCCGATCCAGATGGCCGATCCCTTCGACCACGGTCGTTCCCGACGCGGCCAATCCGGCCAAGACCAGGGCGGCCGAGGCGCGGAGGTCGGAGGCGGTAACCGTAGCCCCGCTGAGGGCAGTGACGCCGCGGATCACAGCTGCCTGGCCATCCAGTGTGATCCGGGCGCCCAGCCTTCTCAGCTGGTCCACGTGCATCAACCGGGCGGGGAAGACACGATCCTGAACCCGACTGCGGCCCCGGGCCAGCGACAGGAGGGCCATCCACTGCGCCTGAAGATCACTGGGCAGGCCCGGGTACGGCTTGGCCACCAGTCGCAGGGCGTGCGGTCGGCGGGTTGCCCGTAAGCCGACTTGCCTGGCTGCGGTTTCCACTTCGAAGCCGGCCTGGCGAAGCGCTCTGATGACAACCTCCAGGTGTTCAGGCCGCGCGTCGTTTACCGTCACCGAGCCCCTGGTGATCGCAGCGGCCAACAGCAACGTAGCCGCCTCGATCCGGTCCGGGATCACGCGATGGGCCGCGCCAACCAAGGCCGGCACGCCCGTCACACGCAGCGTGCGGGTCCCCAACCCCTCGATCCTGGCCCCCATCTTGACCAGCAGCCGACCCAGGTCAACCACTTCCGGCTCGCTGGCCGCGCCGCGGATCACCGTCACACCGCGGGCCAGCACCGCTGCCGAGAGTACGTTGGCCGTGCCGGTCACGGTGGGGCCACGGGGTCCCCAGAGATTCACCGTGGCGCCGGTCAGTCGTTCGGCCCTGGCCACGACCCGGCCCTGTTCGATTCGCAGCTGGGCACCCAGGGCGGCCAACCCCTTCAGGTGCAAATCGACCGGACGCGGTCCGATATTGCACCCGCCGGGTAGAGGGACGATGGCCCGGCGCCGGCTGGCCAGCAGCGGCCCCAGCACGCAGAAACTGGCCCGCATCCTCCGCACCCACTGCCCACCCGCCTCCACGGCGCCGCGGTCGACGGCCTCCAGATCCAGCGCCCCGCAGGCCGTGGCGCGGACGCTGACCCCCAGCTCACCGAGCAACCGGGCCATGGTGGCCACGTCATCCAGCCAGGGTGCTCCCTCGAGTCGCAGCGGTCCTTGAGCCAGAATCGAAGCGGCCATCATGGGGAGGGTGGCGTTCTTCGATCCCCCAGCTCGCACCACGCCCTCCAAGGGTATCCCGCCCTGAATCTCCCAATGGGCGGAGGTCCGCTGGCTTGGCGAGTTCAGGGGGCCAGCCGCGCCCTCGTGGCGCCGACCCCTCGGCGGGCGAACAGACAGCGGACCAGACAGGGGAAACTCGATGCCCCGAGCGGCCTCGGGCGGACCGGCCAGAGGTCTTTCGAGCAAACGGATCGAGGCAGCGCGATCCATGGCGACTCCGTCCCCGGCGGTTGCGGCCCGGCGGCCTTTTGGCGTCACTTCCTTCTCACCTGGATGACCCGTGGCTGTCGCCCCAGATCCTTGACGGTCGATTCCAACACCAGGCGGCCATCCCGTTCGATCAGTTCACAGGCGGCCCGATAGAGGGCCGGGTTGATCTCCACCACCAATCGGCCGCCCGGCTGCAATCGCCACGCGGCCTGGGCCACCAGCGCCTCGATCACTTCGGTGCCCCGCGGGCCGGCCAGCAGCGCCTCGGTCGGCTCGAAGTCCCGGACCTCCCGGCTCAATTGTTCCATCTCCCGCTGGCTCACGTAGGGCGGATTGCTGGCCACAAGCTCGAACCGCTCGTCGGCCGCCAGGCCGTTCATCAGATCGCCTTGGACAAACTCGATCCGCTCCGCTACGCCATGCTCCTCGGCGTTGGCCCGGGCCACGGCCAGCGCCGCGGGGCTGATGTCCACGGCCGTCACCCGGGCGTGGGGCAGGTGTTTGGCGGCGCAGACGGCGATCACGCCGCTGCCGGTGCCCACGTCACAGATCTTCAACGCCCGGTCCGCCGGGTACTGGCGAGCCAGGTCGATGAGCGTCACGACCACCAACTCCGTTTCCGGGCGCGGGATGAGCACGTCGGGCGTGACGCGGAAGTTCAGCGAGTAGAACTCGCGCCGGCCCACCAGATAGGCGACCGGAGTGCCTTCGGCCCGGCGCCGGACCAAACCGCGGAAGGCCGTGCGCGCCGCATCGTCCGGCACTTCGTCATAGCGCGTGTACAGGTCGATCCGCCGGCACCCCAGCGCCTCGGCCAAAAGAATCTCAGCGTCCAACCGCGACGAATCGGACCCGTGGCGACGCAGATAGTCGCTGGTCCACCGGAGCAACCGTCCTATGGTCCAGGGGGCCGTCTGCGGCATGACCGCCTCCCAGAAGGCTATTCGAACGTCCCGAATTCTTCGCGCAGCTCTTGCCGCTCGTGCTCCATCAAACTGTCGATGATCGGCTGGAGGTTGCCAGCCATGACGCTGTCCAGTTGATACAGCGTAAGGTTGATGCGATGGTCGGTCACGCGGTTTTGCGGAAAATTATACGTGCGTATCCGCTGGCTGCGGTCCCCCGAACCGATCTTGCTTCTGCGTTCCTGGGCGCGCTTCTTCTCCTCCTCTTGGCGCTTCAGCTCGTACAGCCGAGTCTTCAACACGCGCAGCGCCTTGGCCCGGTTCTTGTGCTGGCTCTTCTCGTCCTGGATGCTCACCACGATGCCCGTCCCCAAGTGAGTGAGGCGGACGGCCGACGCCGTCTTGTTGACGTGTTGCCCCCCGGGGCCGCTGGCGTGGAACACGTCGACACGATAGTCCTCCGGCTTCAAGGCGATCTCCACATCCTCCGGTTCGGCCATCACGGCCACGGTCGCCGCCGAAGTGTGGATCCTCCCCTGAGCCTCCGTCTCCGGCACGCGCTGCACCCGATGGCCCCCGCTTTCGTACTGCAGGTGGCGGTAAACCGCTTCGCCCTCCAAACCCAAGATGATCTCCTTGAACCCGCCCAACTCGGTCGGGTTCATGTCGAGCACCTCTGTTTTCCACCCCTTGCTGTCGGCGTAGCGCCGGTACATCTCGTACAAATCGCGGGCAAACAGGGCCGCTTCCTCCCCTCCCGTGCCGGCGCGAATCTCCAACACACAGCGGGTCCGATGGGCGTCTTCCCCGCCGATGGTCAGCTCCAGTAGCTCGTCCCAATACCGTTCCCGCTCTCGCTTCAGCTCCGGTAACTCTGCCTCGGCCAACTCGCGCAGCTCCGGGTCCGAGCTGGCAGCCATCTCCATCGCCTCGGCGATCTGAGCGTTCAACTCCTTGAAACGGCGGTACTTGCTGGCCACCTTGGCCAACCCCCCGTGCTCGCGGGCCGCATGTGCCAGACGTACCGGATCGGCCAGCACCTGGGGGTCTACCAGCTGCCTCTCCAGCTCCTCGAAGCGTCTCAGTTTCTCTTCCAAAAGCTTTCGCATCGGCCCGCACTACAAGTCGGCCCACGGTCGCTCAGCCCCGCGGTACCCGCAGTCTGAAGTTTCTCCCAAAACGGATCAACAGCCCCGCAGACACCAACTGTGGCCTGGCCTGGAGGCCGGCCACACGGCGTTTCGGAGTCTGTGATTCCGTACGTAGAATCCGCGTGCTGTGCGCTCGTCTTTGCGCTGCGTAGGCGGGTCTCTCCGAGACTCGCTGCCCGTCTCCGCGGAGAGACGGACAGCTACGGCTGCGGCCGGAAAGACGGGCCTACGGCTCCGCCGCGTCAGGTTACTTGGTGGGCGAAACTTTGCGCTGTTGAGTCAAGTCTTGTACAGGTTTCTGTACAGGTTGTTGTACACTGCCTCACATGCGGCAGTTGGTCTGAGGCGCAGCCTCGCTAGAATCCTTGTTCATACCACGGGCGCACCGGGCGCGTATCGCGCGTATCCCTTTTTGGTTGTGGCGACAAGGTGGAAGCGTGTCCCACGTCACAGTCTTACTACGTGCTACGTGCATATGCGTGCGCATCTTCCGGGTTGTGGGTGACAGGCTGGAAGCCGTCCCACGTCGGGGCAGGCCGTCGGTACACAACCAGTTCTCCCAGTTCTCCTCATCCCGGTACCCTTGACCGAGCTGCTCGATCAGGTTGCCTTGCCCTTGTTGCCGGCGCCTTTCTTTTTGGCCCGCTCCAGACTGGCATATCCCGACTCGGCGAACTTGCTCCTAAACTTCTCGATCCGCCCGGCCGTGTCGACGTACTTCAACTTCCCCGTGAAAAACGGGTGGCATTGGTTGCATATGTCCACCGTGATCTCGGGCTTCGTGCTCCGCGTGACGAACGAATTGCCACAACCACAGGTGACTTTTGTCTCCACGTAGCGGGGGTGAATGCCTTCTTTCATAGCTTTCCCTTCCACCTTCCTTCGATCATCCTATGGGACGGCCGACCTGGACCGGCCGCCTGTATCTCCCATCGCCGAGAACCCGCTGAATCCTGGGATCCCTCAGAAAGCGTCTCCAAACCGGTCTGACCAGGGTTCCGGCGCGCGGGCCCGACCCAAAACGCCTGGAGCTTCCGCGGGAACTCCGCTCTCCCATCCCCGTTTCTCGGTCCGCTAATCCGCCTAAACCCGTAATTCTATAGCTCAGGCCGCTCTGCTACAACGCCATGGTCGGAAAACGGGTGACAGCCCCGGGGGCCAAGCAAGCTGTTGCTCTGTTGGTAGCGGCACCTTCAGGCGCAACCAGTGCGCCGGAGAATGGGGGACGATCATTCGGCCTAAAGGCGGGACTGCGAAGGAACCGCTCCCGGCGGCTGGCACCCGGAAAGAGGCCAAAATGGACCAAGCCCCCTACAACGCCGTCGGGGTCGATCCCGGGTGGCGCGGACCGTTCGGGGGGGCCTCACCATCGTGAGGTTCCGGCTGGCCTCAAAGAGGGGTTTGCCGCAAAGGGACGGTGTTTTCCTCGTGCCTAAGTTCCCGCCGAGCATACCCCTTGAACGAACAGAGGGTGTGTTCAAAATCTTCCAGCTCGACTGCGGATACGCCAGCCCACACCGAGGGGGTTGGTTAAGGGAGAAAAGGGTCGGCCAATAGGACGCGCAAGATCTTGCGTGAAAAACGCATGGGTCATCCCCGGTGTCACCCGTTCCCGGCCTTCCCCATCGAGGAGGAGAAGAACTTTGAAGACACGCTCTCAGAGCATCGTGGAAGTGCGCTGCCGAGGAGACCTTGCGAACCGAAAGGAGGATATAGACGGGGTTGTTTCGGATCCTTCGACCCGTTGGCCGACGATGTGGGTATATGTTGCGGTGTGGAATCGTGTACCCTGCCTCACCCAGCGCCACGGAGGTGGTGTCCGCGGGTGTATTGATCATAGAAAGCTTGCTCGCTCGGGACTGCCTGGAAGACCATCCCGCCCTGGTCACCGTCCATGAGCTGGTGGCCACCATCGCTGACAGGGATCTCCTCGAAGGGCTGCGCCGGGCCCGCGCCCCGGGCGGCGCGCGTTGACCGGCTGGGGGGTCAGCGGTAATGTTGGGCCGGGAATCGAACGGCGAGGAGCTTTCGTCATGGGTGGTTGGATCTGTGCGGTGATCGTGTTCTGGCTGGTCCTGCTGGGGCCGCGGGCCGTGGGGGCCAGCGAGCTGCCGGCCTGGACGGCTCGGATTCGAGTGGACCATCCGCGGCTGTTTTTCAGTGCGGACACCTGGCCGGCCGTCCGCGATCGGGCTTTAGGTAGGGCCGAGCAGTTTGGAGACGATGGACGAAGTTTCGCTTGTGGAGGGGGATGGGATGTGCGGTATTCGGCTCATGGCGGGTGACAGGAATTGCACGGTCACGTTTCGAACCACGGGCCCGCTGGGCGGATACATACGCCGCACGGGGGAAGGTAGACCGATCGACCGCCCGCTGGCCGGCGACGTTCAGCCGCAACAGGGATTGGCGCTGGAGGAGTAGCTGCCATGAAGAAAGCCCGTCCGCTGGTGGTCCTCCTTTTGGCCGCAGCGACAGCCGCTGGGGCCGAGAAGCCGAAAGTGACGTACGACGAGGCACGGCGTCGCATCCCGGTCCGGTCGCTTCCCGCCTTTTGGATCGGTGATGTGGCCGATCTGCCGGGACGATGGGCCAAGCTGACCCGTGCCGAAGTGCGTCGGATCGCCGTCAGCCCGGGCGGGCGACCGCTGCACCTGATCGCGTACGGCCAGAAGGAACGGTGCCCGCGGCATGCCAATTTCAATTCGGCCATCGGAGGTCGGGATCCGACGGCGTACATGGACAAGGCGTCGCGGCAGAAGCCGGTCGTCTATTTTGTCGGCCCCGTGCACGGCCACGAAGTGGAAGGGCTCACCGGCCTGGTCAGTCTGATCCAGGTCATGGAGACAGGACGCGATTTGCGAGGCAGAGCGCAACCTGAACTGCGCCGTTTGGGCGACCGCTGTCGACTGCTCATTGTTCCGGCGGGCAACCCGGACGGCATCGCCCGTTTTGAGCCGCGCGCGATCCATGGCATGCCGCTGGATGTGTTCCAGTTTTGGGCAATGGGCACATGGAGCGACGACACGGTGGCCATGTGGCCGGATTCAAAGCGCCAGCACCCTCGGACCGGCCCGCGCGTCGGCTACTTGGGATGCTATTTCAACGACGCGGGTATCAATCCCATGCACGATGAATTCTTCGTCCCCATGGGCCCGGAAGCGCCGGCAATCCTGAAAGTGGCCATGCAGGAAGGCCCCGACCTGGCCGTGTCGCTGCACAGCCATGGCTCCGCCCCCGCTTTGCTGCGGCCGGCGTACGTTCCCCTGGAAGTCCAAGACGAAGTGCGACGGCTGGCCCTGCGATGCTATGGGCTGTTGGAAAAACGCGGGCTGCCCCGGGGCGGGGCGTTCCGGCCGGCGCCCGAACAGGGCAACCCGCCGGCGCCTTTCAATCTGGTCAGTGCCCTGTACCACATCAGCGGCGCCACGGCATTCACCTTCGAATGCCCCCACGGCGTAGCCGGCGAGAAATACAGCCAGGTGACCTTCGAGCAGATCCTCGATATCCAGCTGACACTTTACGAGGCCATGTTGCAGCACGCCGTGGAAGAGCATTCCCGCCTTCAAGCGGCCAATGGTCTGCGGGGGGCCGGGTCGCCGACGGTCCGGTAGCGGACGCCGCATCAGCTCAGCGGCTATGCCCTGCCGCCCCACCACCCTTTGGGACCACACCCTTTTCGTCCCGAACACTCGCTTCGACGATCTCCCGGGCGATGGTCGTTTGTCGGCCGCCCTTACCGCAGGCGGACCGAGGGGGTGCCGGTGTAATCGATCACTACGGGGTGCCCGGCGCGGCCGATCGACATTCGAGCCGCTTCGGTCACCAGTTCATTGATCCAGCTATTGGCGGGAGTGGCCAACAGGCCGCGCTGGTCAATGTCGCTGAGCACCTTCTGGCGGGCGGCCAGGGTGTCGGCGTCCCCCAAGCCTTGAGCGGCGGCGTTCACCCGCGCAGCGGCCGCCACGATGGCCTCGATGGAGTCGTATCCGTACCCGACCGGTTTGAGCCCCTCGCCTTCCCAGGGAACCAGGCGGAAGTAATCGGGGCTCACGTACCGGAACGCGGCGCCGGCTTGCATGTCCACATAGCCGTGGCTGACGCCGCGGTACTGGTCGTCGTGCTCGAGGACGGCCCCGCAGTCGTCCCCTTCGCAGTAGAGGGTCAAGCCTTGGTCGTTGGTCCCCGCCCCCAGGTCGGGATAGCCCAGTCCATCGAGGATCGTCAGCAAAGCGCCGTTCTCCCAAACCACCGTGCCGGCCGACCACATGTAGCCCACATTGCCGTTGGGAAATGTGCCCTCGACGCCCCGCACCGATACCTCGACGGGGCGTAGGCCCGTGATGAAGTAGACGAGGTCCACGTAGTGGCATCCCACATAGGTGAACGGGTCACTGTTCTCTTTGGTGAACCAGTTCTGGAAGTTCGAGTGGCGGTAGTAGTAGGGCTCGATCATGCGGGCTTCGCCACAGCGGAATTGGCCGAAGCGCCCCTCGCGGTACTGCAATCGCGCATCCAGAGCCCGCCGGTCGAAACGCTTATGGTATTCCACGGCCACCAGCAGACCGCGCTGTTGGGCCATATGGTTGATCGTTTCGGCCTGGGCGTAGGTGGGCACCAGCGGCTTGACGGCCAAGACATGCTGGTCAGACTCCAAAGCCGCGCGGATCACCGTATCATGCAGGTGGTCCGGCACCGCGACCACGACCAGGTTGTGCGGATCCAGCGACGCGATCACCTGGCGGTACATCTCCGGGTGCATCTTCTCAGGCGGCGCCTCCAGCGGCGGGAACGGCAGGAAGCTTTGCCCGGGGAAGGCGTCGCGGATGCGCTGCGACTCGGTCAGTGCTCGCAGCGGGGCGGAATTGAGGGCCGAGATCTTGATCGAGCCGATCCGCCCGAGCCGCTGGAGATGATAGATCGAAGGCAGGATCTGGTCATGGGTGATCATCCCGCCGCCGACGATCACCACATCTAGCGGCGGTGATGACGTTCCGATTGCAGGTCGGCTCACTGAATCGCCTCCTCGATGGCTTCCTCGATCACCTGGATGCTTTCCCGCAGCGGTTCTTCGGTAATCACCAGCGGCGGCGAGACCTTGACCGAAGCCCCTGCATAACCCACCGGGGCGAACATCAACAGGCCCTTTTCCACCGAACGGCGGACGATGCGCGAGGCCAGCTCCGGATCGGGCTGGATCCCCCCGGGCCGCACGATGTGCAGCGACGCCACCAGGCCTTTGCCGTGGACCGTGCCCACGTGGTCCGGGAACCGCTCGGCCACCCGCCGGAGGCCCGGCTGAAGGATCTCGCCCATCCGCCGGGTGTGCTCCACCAGGTTCTCCTCCTGGATCACGTTCAAGTTGGCGATCACGGCTGCGCAGCAGAGCGGATTGCCCGTATGGGTGGAGGTCATCGAGCCGGGCGGATAGAGGTCCATGATCTCGGGCCGGCCGATCACGGCCGACAGCGGCAGTCCGCTGGTGATCCCCTTGCCGCAGCAGATCAGATCGGGGACCACACCGTAATGTTCGAAGCCCCAGAAAGTGCCCGTGCGCCCGAAAGCCGCTTGGATCTCGTCGAACACCAACAGCGCCTGGTGCTCCTCGCACCACGCGCGCAGCTTTCGCATATACTCGGGCGGGGCGAAGCTGGCGTTACCACCCTGGTACGTCTCGGTGATCACCCCGGCCACGCGCTCCGGACGCACGCCTTGCTTTTCCAGCGACTCGACGAAAAGTTCGAAACGTGTGTCCGGACAACGGAACCCGTCCGGGAAAGGCACCTGGATCATGTCCTTGTCCAGGTTGACGATCCACTTCTTCAGCGCCGGGATGCCGCCGATCATCTGCGAGCCGAGCGTGCGGCCGTGGAAGGCGTTCTCGAAGGAGACGATGGCGATCTTCTCGTCACCGCCGATCCGCTGGCCCCAGGTGCGGGAAAGTTTGATCGCGCACTCCACCGCCTCGGAGCCGGTGGTCAGCAGGAACACCTTGTCCAGCCCCTCCGGGGCGACGCGGGAGAGAGCTTCCACCGTCCGGGCCCGGATCTCCGAGGGAAAACAGTAGTTATGCACCAGCCCGTGTTCGATCATCTCCTGGATCGCCCGCCGGACCTTCGGGTGGCCGTGACCGGTGTTGGTCACCAGCACGCCGCTGGACCAATCGAGCCATCGGTTGCCCCAGCGGTCGTAGACCTGGAACCCCTCGCCCCGGTCCCAGACCACCGGCGGCTGACCTCCCATCGAACGCGGCTCGCACCGGCGCAGCTTCTCCAGAATGGGGATCGACTCCGGCACCGGGATTTCGGTGACGATCCGCCGGTAGCGGGTCTCGACGCGAGGAACTTTCCGGGGGGTGAGTGTGTCAGTGGCCATGCTCCAATCTCTCGTCAAACGCTCACTGGCCGAAAACGATGAATGCTCCAAGGCCGACAGACGCCGACCGAAAACACCGGCGATTATAGCGGCGGGCCTTTGGGGGGGAAAGAGGCCAGGCTGCCGGCGGCGCCAGCCACAGGACGTGCCCTGTCTCCCGTGGGTCATCCTGCCGCGGCCGCCTGGAGTGTCCACCCTCGGCAAGCCGGCTATCGGCGGCTTGACACGCCTCCTCGAGTCGGGTGGAATGGGTAATGTACGGTCGACGGACTCGCGGGAGCTGTGATCAATATGAACCGCGCGACCAGGCTGCAGATATCGTGGCTCGGTCGACCCCTGGAGACAACACGCCCGGGTCTTGGCCAGGAGGAAACTGCCGGCGAAGTTCACTGAGTTGGTCCGGCTCTTGGAGGCTCACGGGTTCAGACTCGTCAAGCACAGGGTATCGAGGAAAGGGCTTTTGTAGTAACGGGTGCCACGATCGCGGAGGCTGGTATTGCGGATCGGGCAGGGTGACCTTGGGGAGACCTGAAATGAAAAAGGGTCGCTTGTTGTGCATGGTCGGGGTGGCTGTCCTCTGGGCCATATCGCTGCGGGCAGCCGAGTATCGGATAGGGGTTGCGCGTGTGGAGATTACGCCGGCTGAAGGGCTTTGGATGGCCGGCTACGCGGCGCGAAAGCACCCGGCGGAAGGGGCCCTTCATCCGCTTTGGGCCAAGGCGCTGGTGGTCGAGGACAAGCACGGTCAGCGGGTAGTGATCGTCACCGCCGACCTGATCGGTGACAACTTCGGGCGACAGTTGTCCGATGCCATCGGTGCGGCGGTCTCCCGGCGCACGGGGATCGGCCGCCAGCGGATCGTGGTCAACTTCTCACACACCCATTGCGGCCCGGTGGTGCGCGTCAGTGACGGGGCGCTGGTCACGTACGGGTTGGACGAAGGGCAGCGGGCTGCGGTGACCGCTTACGCAAGAACGCTCGAAGACAAGCTGGTGAACCTGGTCACGAGTGCGTGCACGCATTTGCAGCCGGCGACGCTGTCCTTCGGCGAAGGCAAGGCGACTTTTGCGGCCAACCGTCGCAAGCGGTACAACCCTGACGGACCGGTGGACCACACGGTGCCGGTGTTGCGAGTTGCCGATGAGAAGGGTCGGCTGTTGGCCGTTCTGTTCGGCTATGCGTGCCATACGACGACGTTGGGAAGTGACTTCTACAGATACAACGGGGACTACGCCGGGTTTGCTCAGATTGCTTTGGAGGCAGCGCACCCCGGAGCCAGGGCCATGTTCATCGCCGGTTGTGGTGCGGACATCAACCCTTCGCCCCGTGGTACGGTGCAGCTGGCCGAACAACACGGCAAGTCGCTGGCCGGGGCGGTGGACGAAGTGCTCGGTGGTGATCTCCATCCAGTGCGTGGGGCGCTCGCCGTGGCCTTCGCCCGGGTGGATCTGCCCTTTGTTGACCCGCCTGACCGCGAAACGCTGCAGGCGCGGCGGGGCCAGGGGAACGTCTATGACCAGCGGCTGACCGAGGTGTTGTTGAAGCGACTTTCCCGGCAGGGCTCGCTCGAAAGGGCCTACCCCTGCCCGGTGCAGGTCGTGCGTTTCGGCAGGGACTTGACGTTTGTGGCCCTGGGCGGCGAAGTGGTGGTGGACTATGTCTTGAGGCTGCGCAGAGAGTTTCCGGGCCAGCGGCTCTGGGTCGCGGGGTACTGCAATGAGGTGTTTGCCTACGTGCCCTCGGAACGGGTATTGACCGAAGGGGGCTACGAAGGCGGCGGCGCGATGAAGTACTTCGGCTGGCACGGACCGTTCAAACCGGGGGTCGAAGACCGTGTGGTGGGTCAGGTCAAGAAACTCGTCCGGGAGACGGCCCGCTCACTGACCGGCCGCAGCGGCTCGGCACCAGAAGCGCCATCTGTGCGGTATACGAGCACGGTTCCTCAGCAGTAAGTCTCGGCGGTGGGTCGGCGGTCGCCGCACAGAACTGATCAGGGGCAAGACAGCGCAGCGGCAGGTCGAGTCCGTTTGCGCCGGCGCGCCGGCCAACCCCCACGGACGGCGACCTTGTCCCACCCTGCCGCGGCACCTGCAGGGCGTGAGCGGATATCCACAACCGAGCGACCGCGCCACAGGACTGCTGACCGGCACCTTCAGCCTGGATTGGGATAAGAGCCGTAGCGCCGCAGGGCGTCGAGCATGGCCCGATAGTTTTCCGGCCGGACACCACGGTGGATCGTGTTGCTCGAGGAGAGGATGAAGCCGCCGCCGGGCGCGCCGGCTCGAAGGCAGCGGCGCACCTCTTGCTCGATCTGTTCAGGCGTTCCCGTGCATAGGGCACCTTTGCAGTCGACGTTCCCTTTCAAGCAGACGCGCCGGCCGTAGCGCGCCTTGGCGGTTTCCATGGTGTAGCCAGCGTCCGGGTCGATCGGGTCCAGGCAGTCGATGCCGCAGCTGATCCAGAAGTCGGCCACGGCGTCGATATTGCCGTCGCAGTGTTTGATACACCGATAGCCCATCTCTTTGTAGCCACTGATCACGTCACGGAACCGGGGTGCGACCAGTTCGAAGTAGGTCTCCGGGCGCATCAGCAGCCGCTCGGCGTCGGCCACGTCGTCGGTGGTGGCGACGATCTGGACGCCGTAGCGGCGGCGGGCGATGGACGCCAGTCGCAGGTTGTACTGCACGGACCGATCGAGAAGTGCGCCGAAGGCCTGCGGCTGGCAGAGCAGGGCGGTCAACGCGCCTTCGTAGCCCAGCAAGTCGCGCATGTCGGAGAACCCGTCGCGGAGATTGAGCACCACGGCCTTCTCGTCGCCCAGCCGCTGGAGGGCTCGCTCGAGCGAGGCGAACCGGCCGGGAGCCTCCGGGTCGGGAAACGAGTAGTCCCCGTGTCGGCGCACGTCCGCAATCGGGCTGGCCACCAGGGCTGGCAAACAGTCCTCGGTCAGCTGGCGGCGGATCCGCCATTCGTCCACGAAGACGCGCTCGCTCAAGAAGGTTTTCTGGTAATCCGGACGGACGTTGATGGCGTCCAAGTCCAGCCGCTGGACGATGTCCACCGGGTCGGCGCTACCGGCCAGGGCCCGGCCCACGGCCGCGTCGATAAACCATTCGAAAGTGGGAACGGCGTCCGGGACGCCGCGATCCAGGGCCCGCAGGATCCGCTCTTTTCCAGTCACGCGTGGCCTCGTCGTTGTTGGCCGGCGGCACGGCAGCCACTTCGCGCGCGCCCGCGTAGGCTTCGGGACGCGCCGTAGTTCCACCCAGGCGACAGCCGATCCGCGGCGCCCGTCCGGCCGGGTCATTCCTCCAGCTTCCGCAGTTCCACCTTGCGGAATTGGACGGGGTGGCTTTCGGCCTGAAGACAGATGTAACCCTCCGAAAGCAGTTTCTTACCGTCCCGGATCAGCCGGCGAGCGTAGCGGTCCTTCTCATCCAACTGGGGCTGCGTGTATTCCATCACCAATGCGCCGTTGACGCGGTGTCGGATCAGCCGACTCCCATGGACCTCCACTTCCACGGTCACCCATTGGTCGCCGTGAAACGTGTCGGACCGGGAGCTGATGCAGTGTCGGGTGACCAGCTTTCCGTCCATGACGATGTGGGTGCCAGGCGTACAGACGTTCGCCGTGGGGCGCTTACCGCGGCCGGATCCGCCCAACAACTGTACCTCGACCGACACCGGAAAGCTTTGGTCCTTCTCCATGCTCTCGGGCGACTGGCTGTGGATCATGATACCGCTGTTGCGGAAGGCCCAGCCTGGGGCGCCGGGCACCTGGTCCCCCACGAACCGGTACTCCAGGCGGAGCACGTAATGCGAAAAGGGCTGGTGATAAAACAAGTGGCCGAAGCGATTGTCGAACCGATCATACTGGTCGTAAGCCACCTTGAGGATGCCGTCCTCCACACGGAACGTATTGCCGTAGTTCTCCCCCAACTCGTAGCCGGCGATCTTCACTCGCCAGCCGTCCAGGTTTCGGCCGTTGAACAGCTGAATCCATTCCCCTTGGCGCTGCTCCGCGGCCGAGGCCAGCGCCGCAAGCACGATCGCCCAACACATCACCGTCGTTGCTATCCGCTTTCTCATTGCTTCATCCCCATCGAAGGCCATGCCCGCCACACCGTTCACGTCGAACAGTATAACCCGGAGAGATTCGGCCGTTCAACCGCGCCGCGTGTACGGGGGCCAGGCACACAGTAGCCAGTGCCATTGTCCACACGGGGAGGGCTCTGCGTCCTGTCACGGGAATGATGGACAACAGCCTCCACCCACAGTTCGACCGCTTCATCCGATCACGGCTCCCAGGCCTGCTTTGCGCTCTGCGCCACGCGGTGTCCCAGGCACCGGCCGGCCGTGGCCCTTCCGGTCTGGCCGTCATCCAGTTCGCCGTCATCCAGTTTGGCCGTCAACTGTATGCCCGGATCACCTTGACGATGGCGTAGGCGATCTGTTCCATGTCTTCCTCGGAGAACGTGGGATAGGCGAAGCAGGTGAACGTGTGGGATTCGTGCCAGCGGGCGTTGGGCACCTCCACCTTGGAATACTCCACGCTTTCCGGGTTGGTGTATTCCTTGGAGGTGAAGGGGAACCCGGACCGTCCGAAGGCGCGCTTCTCGGTGAACGCCTTCTCCGTGTGACACTGGGGCCAGAAGACCTTCCAGCACGGGGCGCCTTCGGCCCCGGCGGCGTCGACGAACTGGCGGATGTCGCAGCCCATGTTTTCGATATCCAGCGAGAAAGCGCAGACGTACCAGCCGTTGCGGCGCTCTTCTGTGTCGATCGGCATGTACTTGATCTTGGACTCTTGGCCCAGGATGTCCATGAGGATGTGGGCGTTGCGCCGCCGGCGGGGCAGGTTCCAGGTGTCCATGCGATCCAGTTCGGCCAGGCCGATGGCCGACTGCATCTCGGTCATCCGGTAGTTCAGTCCCACGCGGTTATGGATGTAGGGCAGCTTTTGTTCCAGGGCCAAGAGGTTGAGCCGTTCCCGGACGTCGTAGCCGTGGTCGCGGAAGCTGCGGGCTTCCCACGCCACATCCTCGTCATCGGTGGTGACCATCCCGCCTTCGCCCCCGGTGGTGAACGTCTTGTTCTGGCAGAAGCTGCAGGCGGAGATGTGCCCCAGCGTTCCGGTCTTTTTGCCCTTGTACATACCGCCGAAGGCCTCGGCGTTGTCCTCGATCACGTACAGGTTATGTTTCCGGGCCAGCTCCAAAAGGGGTTCCATGTCGCATACGTTTCCGTACAGGTGCACGGGGATGATCGCCCTGGTCCGCTCGTTGATCAGCTTCTCGGCCGATTGGAGGCTAATGCAGTGGTCCTCCAGGTTCACGTCGGCGAAGCGGGGCACGGCGCCGGCCATGACCACGGCGAAGCTGGTGGCGATGAACGTGTAGCTGGGCACGATCACCTCATCGCCCGGGCCGATCCCCAGGGCCGAGAGGGCCACGTGGAGGGCCGCGGTACCCGAAGTGGTACTGATGGCAAAACGGCTCCCCTGCCACTCGGCGAACCGCTTCTCGAACTCCATGCCCTTCGGCCCGGTCCAATAGTTCACCTTGCCCGACTGGAGCACTTCTTGGACCGCTTGGACCGCTTCGGGGCTGAATTGGGGCCACCCGGCCAGCTGGTTGGTCACCGCCTTGGGGCCGCCGTCGATGGCCAGCTTGTCCTGGATTACGGATTTTGTTGCCATGGCTCATCTCCCTCCATTCGAGAAACTGGGACGTGTTTGCCCATGGTTGTAGCCTGCGCCGGCGCCGATTCCAAGCCCCCGGCGGCCCTCGGGCGGGCCTGTCCGCGACGGCTTGACGCC
>DQVB01000543.1 GCA_015661985.1 Planctomycetota bacterium
CGGGCGACCCGGAACATCGGAAGCGACTGCAGCGCTACCGGCGGCGGTGGGAAATCATGGTCCGCCAGCGCCTGCATCCCGACCTGCCCAACTGGCCGGCCGTCTGCTTCTATCCCATGAACAGGAGGCGAGACGACCAGGCCAACTGGTTCCTCCTGGGACTGGATCAGCGACAGCGGCTGATGGACGAACATGGCCAGTCGGGCATGGAATTCGCCGGCCGCGTGACCCAACTGGTCACCGCGGGCATCGGCCTGGACGACTGGGAATGGGGCGTGACGCTTTGGGCCCGAAACCCGGAACTGCTCAAACAGATCGTCTATCGGATGCGGTTTGACGAGGCCAGTGCCCGGTACGCCGATTTCGGTCCGTTCTACACCGGATACCTCAGTCCGCCCGACCGCATCCTGGAGCATTGCCGCGTCTGCCGGCCATGAGGCAGAAGAGGGACCGGCGAGGCCCTCAGCGCGTGTCCTGGACCCGCATATTCTCAGCCATTTGCCGTTCGTGAAGGCTGGGCACCGGCCGATCGAGGAACCCGGACAGCTTCCGGGAGCGGACCGGGTGTTGCAGCTTGCGCACCGCTTTGGCCTCGATTTGCCGCACCCGCTCCCGGGTCACCGAAAAGATCTTGCCCACCTCTTCCAAGGTGTAGGCATAGCCGTCGGCCAACCCGTAACGGAGCCGAATGATCTCCCGCTCGCGATAATTCAAACCGGAAAGCACATCATCGATCTGCCGTTTCAGCAGCTCGCGATTCATCTCGCATAGCGGGTCTTCTTCGCGGTAATCCTGCAGGAACTCGCCGAAGAAACTGTCCTCGTGATCCCCCACGGGCTGATCCAACGAGAGCGGCTGGCGGCTCATCTGCAGCACACATCCCGTTTCATCGACCGAAAGCCCGGCCGCTTGGGCCGTTTCCTCCAGCGTGGGTTCAGAGCCGTTTTTCTGCAGCAGCTCCCGGGTCACACAGCGCACCTTGCTCATCGTCTCGATCATGTGCACCGGCACTCGGATCGTCCGGCTCTGATCGGCGATGGCCCGCGTGATCGCCTGACGGATCCACCACGTCGCGTACGTGGAGAATTTGTAGCCGCGGGCGTATTCGAATTTGTCCACGGCCCGCATCAGGCCCGTATTGCCCTCCTGGATCAAGTCCAGAAAGCTGAGGCCGCGGTTGCGGTAGCGTTTGGCGATCGAGACCACCAGGCGCAGGTTTCCGGCCGACAAGCGGCGCTTGGCCGCGTCGTACTGTTCCTGGTAGGCGTTCGTGCGGGCGATGCGGCGGCGGAGCGTGGAGGGGCTCTCCAGCGTGACGCGCATCAAGTACCGCAGCTCCTGGCGGATCTCCGCCACCCGCTCAGCCGCCTTGCGACGCCGCCTCAATCGCGACAACTCCTGGGACAGGACATCCATGCGGCGCGAGATTTCCCGCAGGTTGTCCAGCAGAGGCTGGAGACGCTGCGTCCTCAAGCCCAACTCCTCCACCAGCCGTACCGCCTTGTTCCGCCGACGGGCCATGCGCCGCCAGGCCTGACGCCGAGCCCGCATCCGCTGGCTCTTGCTGATCACCACGCGAAAGTCGCGCCGGTTCTGAGCCAACAAATGCTTCAGCGTCCGCAGGTTCGGCCCCAGCATGGCCATGATATGCCGCTTCTCACGCACGTTGGTCACCGATACCTCGACCGTACGGTCCAGACGCAGCCGGCCGTCCCGGACCTTCTCCAACAGGCCCACGGCCGCCTGCAACAAGTAATCGGTGGCCAACATGCTGTGGCGGAAACGAGTCCGAGTGCACTCGATCTGCTTGGCCGCCGCAATCTCCTCCTGGCGACTCAGCAAGGGGATCTCCCCCATCTGCATCAGATAAATCCGCACCGGGTCGTCGATCTGGTCATCCAGGCCCGTGTGCTCCAAGTCGTCCAGCTCAGGGTCGCCCACGTCGGCCTCGGTCAGCCCCTCCTCCAAGGGGTCGATGTCAAAGACCTCGACCAGCTCAGCCCTGCCGGGCCGACCGTTGCCCACAGCCGACCCGCCCTTTCGCGGGCGCGAGCCGCTTCCAGACTTCCCGGTTGACGCTTGTGGCGGATTGGCCACTTTGGCCGCAGCGTTGTTCGTGGCTTTTGGCAAGGTGCAGTCCTCAGCAGCAATTACCTGGTGCAAACCCGTCCGGCCCATCCTTCTCGTAGCCGGGACGAAAAGCACACCCAATGCCAAGGCCCACATCCGTTCGCAACCGTCCGACGTAACCCACTGCAAGCCACAGGGTTCGGTCGACCAGCCCGCTCACAGAAAGAAGATCCGCCCGACCCAGTGATGCCGGCAAACATCGGCTGGCCCACCTCAACGTGGCGTTTTCGCATCAGAAGCAGACTCCTAGAGGCTCAGCAGCCTGTGGCCAGCAAGCTGACTTCAACACCCCAACCGACATAGCCTGCGCAGACAACGAATCCTCCCAGTCCTGCGCAAGCTGCGCGATCCGTCTACCATAGCAAGCCGCAGGGGCCTGTCAACAGGGGCAGACAGGAAAAAATAGAGGAAATGCGTAAGGCACATGCCGGTCAATGTGGGCAATGGAGTCTCACAAAAATGCAGGTGTTGGCGGCTGTACGCCGTACTTCCATGTGTCTAAGCATCCTAAACAGTCCCATTTTGGTCCATTCTGGGCTGGCAGCCCCCTCGGGCCGCGGTGGGAGAGCGAAAAACTCGTGGGGCAGGCGTCCTCGCTTGCCCCGAAGTTGGTGACGGGTCCGGTGCACCAGTTTGGCGGGTCAACCGTCTCGGGAAACAGGACTGGCGGGGACGCTCGTCCTCCAGGACTCGGGCGGAATCTTTCATCAACGGTCTGAAAAAGGGCCTTGGCCAGACGCGCCCCGCGGGCTTGAAGAGCCGCGAAGGCACCGGCTCGGCCAGGGCCCTGCGGCGGCGTTGTCCCCACGGTTGCCCTGCGGCTTTTGGCCGCGGGGCCGTAGAATAGATCAAAAGGATCGTGCGGCGCGATCGATAACCAGCCACGTTCGAGTCTTACTTCAATCGTGCGCGGCGGCGTGGGCGTATCCCTATTTGGGTTGTGGGGACAGGCTGGAAGGCCTCTCGGACGTCAGGCGAACCTGCCCTTTTTTTGCGGGATGGGCGAACGGATGTTTCAGTTGGTCAGCGATTTTCGTCCGGCCGGAGATCAGCCCCAGGCGATCGAGGCGCTGACGCGCGGGCTGTTGGAGGGCCGTCGCTATCAAGTGTTGATGGGCGTGACCGGCTCGGGTAAGACGTTCACCATGGCCAACGTGATTCAGAACGTCCAGCGGCCCACGCTGGTCATGTCCCACAACAAGACCCTTGCCGCCCAGCTCTACGGCGAGTTCAAGGAGTTCTTCCCCCACAACGCGGTCCACTATTTTGTCAGCTACTACGACTACTACCAGCCCGAGGCGTACATCCCCCAGCGGGACATCTATATCGAAAAGGACGCCTCCATTAACGACCAGATCGACCGACTGCGCCTGGCCGCCACCAGCGCCCTGGTCAGCCGGCGGGATGTGATCGTTGTGGCCAGCGTGTCGTGCATTTACGGGCTCGGCTCACCCGAGGACTACCGTCAGATGATGGTGGCCCTTCGCGTCGGCCAGGTGGTGGACCGGGATGAGATGCTCGCCCGGCTGGTGGACATCCAGTACGAGCGGAACGACGTGTCCTTCGAGCCGGGCAAGTTCCGGGTGCGCGGGGACTGTGTGGAGGTGTTCCCCTCCTACGAAGGGCATGCCGTGCGCATCGAATTCTGGGGTGACGAGGTGGAACAGCTGTCGTTGATTCACCCTACCAGTGGCGAAGTGCTGAGCCGGTGCGAAGAACTGTTTATCTATCCGGCCAAGCATTTCGTATTGCCCGACGACCGCATCGCCGCGGCCATTCAGGAGATCGAGCGGGAGCTGGAAGAACGGCTGGAGTACTTCCGCAAGGAGGGCAAGCTGCTCGAGGCCCAACGGCTGAGCGCCCGGACCCGTTTCGATATGGAGATGCTCCAAGAGACGGGATACTGTCCGGGGATCGAGAACTACAGCCGGCCCCTTTCCGGCCGCCCGCCGGGCACACCACCCGACACCCTCTTCAGTTTCCTGCCGGACGACTACCTGTTGTTCGTCGACGAATCCCACGTCACGGTGCCCCAGATCCGTGGGATGTACCACGGGGACCACAACCGCAAAGTGACGCTGGTGGAGCATGGCTTCCGGCTCCCATCGGCCCTGGACAACCGCCCGCTGACCTTCGAGGAGTGGGAGCAGAAGGTCAACCAGGTGATCTTCGTCTCGGCGACCCCGGGCCCGTACGAATTGGAGAAGACGGGCGGCCAGATCGTCGAGCAGGTGATCCGGCCTACGGGCCTGTTGGACCCGGAGATCGAAGTGGTGCCCGCCCGGGCCCAGGTGCCTCACCTGATCGACCAGGTCCGTCGGCGGGCGGCCGCCGGCCAGCGCGTCCTGGTCACCACACTGACCAAACGCTTGGCCGAAGACCTGGCCGACTACCTCAGCAAGCAGAACATCCGCTGCAAGTGGCTCCATAGCGAACTGGACGCCTTCGAGCGCGTGGAGCTGTTGCGCGACTTGCGGGAAGGCCGTTTCGACGTACTGGTGGGCGTCAACCTGCTGCGCGAAGGACTCGACCTGCCGGAGGTCTCCCTGGTGGCCATCCTGGATGCCGACAAAGAAGGTTTCTTGCGCAGCGAAACATCGCTGATGCAGACCATCGGCCGTTCGGCCCGCAACGTCAACGCCAAGGTGATCCTCTACGCCGACACGGTCACCGAGTCGATGCAGCGGGCCGTCGAAGAGACTCGGCGAAGACGACGGATGCAAGAGGAGTACAATCGCCAGCACGGAATCACGCCGGAGACGATCCGCAAAGCGATCCGCGCCGGGATCGAAGCAGAGGCTTCGGCCCACGCCCAGTCCTACGCCGCCGTGGGCCGCGGCGACGAAGAGCAGTACATCACCGAGGAATACCTGGCCGAACTAGAAGCCGAGATGCTGGCCGCCGCCGAAGCCCTGGAGTTCGAACGGGCCGCCGCCCTGCGCGACCGGATCGTCCAGCTGCGCGAGCAGATCGGCAAACGGGCCGACCAGGTCGAATTGGAGCAGGCCACCCGCCGTGGGCGGGCCCGACGCCGCAAGAAGGCTCGCGGGGGACGCCGCGTCCCCAAGCCCGAACGCCCCTGATCGGCGGCTACAACCCGGGGGCGCCGGAGCACGGGAGACGGTCGGCCTCCCGGCAACCCGTCACCGCCCCGAGGTCTCCGCCGGCGATGGCGGCTCGATCCTCATTCGTTCGATGCGGCCAGGCAACGGCTGCCAGCGACGTCCAAAGGGCTTCAGCAGCGTGACGCCCCAGGGGCCACAGCCGATGCGCAGCACCAGCCCCCGGCGCCGGTAGCCCAGTCCCAAGTGACTGTCGATCGACCGCTGGTTGTCCATGTCGATCGACGTGTAGATCTCCCCCACACCGACCCCGTGCAGCTGGCCGGGAAGGGCGGCCATGAGGCTACCCCAAGCGCCCAGACGCACTCCCCGGCCGTCGTAGCTCCAAGCGGCCCCGCGGGAAACGTGGAAGATCGAGCGCAGTTGATCCCAGTCCTCCCGGAACCGACCCGGCCCCAACACCATCCACACCCCAGCGCCGATCCCCCCGGACGACTGGGCCACGAAGCACACATCGCCGCGCTCCAATCGGTCCTCGACCAACTGAGCGTCCCCGAACAGCTCGGCCAATGCCGCCGCGTCCTCCCAGCCAGCGCGGCGCACCCGGTAAGCCTTCAACGGACGGCCGGCGCCCATCATTTGGTCCAAAGGGACGGAAAACAGCCCCACGAGCCACCAGTCCAGCCCAACCCGCCGGGCCGCGCGGCAGGCCAAAGCCCCCCACCACGCCGTCCCACGCCGCCCATACTTCCACCCGGCACGCCGGGCCGCCTGAAGCGTACGCTTTGTCGACATGACCATCAGCTTGCGCCCTTCCTTCTCAGGCTCGAGCAGGCAGACGCCACTCCGCGGAGCCGCAGGGCGCCGGCCCGCCGAAAACCGGCTTCGGATCGGGCCCAAACCACAGCCTGACGGAAGCGGCTTGTACAGACCACTTCGCAGCTGAGGCGAGCGCGAGTGTGGCCGACCGGCGCGACTTGCTGTGCGAACGGCATGTCCAGTGGCTCTCCCCGCGCCGCAGCCGAAGCCAGCCCCATTGTCAAGAGAGCACCGACCCTCGTCACTCTACCGGCCAATTCGCTGCCATGTCCAGTGGCGGCCGGCCGCCGAAGGTTGTCGCCGGGCGCCAGACGCATCTCGCCTGGGAGCCGGGGATGCCCGGGAGCAGGCAGTTTCCATGTGGAAGGGACCGAAGCGGACCGCCCCAGGGCGACACCTCCTTCCGGAAGCGGTGGTGGTTCCCGAACTCGGGCAGTATATATTGCGGCGGGATCGCGGCGCCCTTGTTATGGCGGGGAGCATCCAATGAACGCATCGAGTTCGTTGCCCTTCAAACCCCGGCGCCATCC